>CAZUGW010000174.1:5182-7046 GCA_964620055.1 uncultured bacterium | reverse complement strand
GCATCAGTACTGCCCCAACTGCGGCCGGGTGCAGATGCAGTTCTGCCCCAACGGCGAGCATCTGGTGTATCTCAAGGACGCCATCTGCCGCACGTGCGGGGCGATCTTCCAGTACTGCAGCCGGTGCGATCGCCTGCATACGCTCGACACGCGGAAGTGTGCGAACGACTGCGACGCGCCGCTGAACAGTTTCTATGATGAATGGAGCGGGCCGCTGGGAGGGCCGAGTCGTCGCTCCGCCCCCGAGCACCTGGGCACGCAGACGATTACGCCGGCCTGGCCGGATGACACCCTGGAGGTGGAGGCGGAGATTCGCGATGTGCTCTGCGCCCACGGGGTGATCTTCGTCTCGACGCGGCGCGGAGCCGTGCATGCGTATGCGCAGCGGACGGGCGAGCAGTTCTGGCCGGCCGTTTCCACGCCTCGGGAGATGAACGGCCCGCTGGCGCTCGAGGGCAATCTGCTCTACTTCCCGACCAACCGCGGGGTGGTGGGGCTGGATGTGGGAGACGGGGGAGTGAGGTTCGTCCACCACACCGATCTGCGGGACCCGCTTCCCCTCGTGAACGGCGGCCTCTTGACGCTGTTCGGCGTGGATCCGCATGGGCAGGAATGCCTGGAGAGTTGCCCCCTGGAGGTGCTTTCGCCGGAGGGCGCGCCGCCCGAGGCCGTGAAGACTACCCTCCTGGACGTGAGAGTGCAGGGCCCCAGCCCGCGCGAGCGCGACCTCTGGCCGGTGGGTGCGCCGGAGGGGGTGATCCTGGTGAGCGCGGACTTCTCGCTCTGGCGGTGGACGCTGTCGGGCGGCCTGACCGCGGTGTGGCGCAACCCGGGGGGCAAGCCGATCTCCCAGCCGATGCTCCACCAGGGGCGGCTGTACTTCCTGGGGCAGCATGGGGAGCCGGTGCGGCTGGTGCTGTATCAGGTGGCGCTGGATGGGTCGGGCGCGATGCGGATGGAGTTGCCCGAGCGGGAGCAGCCGCCCCGCGCTCTGCTGGCGCTGGCCGGGGATCGGCTCTTCGTCCCGGGCGCGGGCGGGGTGAGCTATCGGCGAGTGGATCAGCCGCAAAGTGTGGAGGGGGTCTGCGCGATGACGCCGCAGGCGGCACTGGAGAGTTTGTTGGCGTTTAGCAGGGGTTACGACCTGCGTCTGGTAATGGCTATGACAGAGGGGCGAAATGCCAGGGCGGTGGTCTCCTGGTGCGATCCCTCCCAACGGCAAGAGCGGCTGCACCCGGGCGTGACCGCGTCCCGACCCGGGGTGGCCTATGCCAACGGGACGGTGCTCCATTTCGAGCGAACTGAGGGGCGGATCTATAGCTTCCCCATGGAGTAGCAGGGGACCGGGCGAGGAGGAGATGATGCAGCACCGGAGAGCCGGCCGGCGATTGGGTTGGAGCGCCTGGGCGGTGGGCGCGCTGCTCGCGGCGGCGGTGAGCGTGATGCCGGCTGGAGCGCGGGCGTCTGACCCGGACGGCGGCGCGGCCGAGGCGCCGGCGCTGATTGCGATCAACGTGGACCTCTCGGGGTCTTTCGACGCGCAGCTCAGCGCGGCCCGGGAGAGTCTGCGCAACCTGGCCTTGAAGGGCGTGCGGTTGGGCGACGTGGTGACGCTGGTGGCGTTCTACGGGTATGACCCTCCGCAGACGCCGGTGCTGTTTTCCAGGAAGATCAACTCGGAGGACGATCTGCGCGAGTTGGTGGCGCAGATAGACGGCCTGGTGACGCAGGCGAACTCGGCCGGGACCGACCCGGTGGCCGGCCTGAACCGGCTGGTGGAGGAGGTGCAGCAGGTGGCGGGCGGGGAGTCGTTTTCGTCTCGCCTGTGGCTGCTGTGCACCGACGCCTATGCGGACGCCGGTAT
>CAZUGW010000174.1:4435-5165 GCA_964620055.1 uncultured bacterium | reverse complement strand
GCTCAGTCAGGCGAACCTGTCGGACTTCGGCGACGAAGACGAGTTGTGCTTCCTGTTCTACGACAACAGCCGGGACTCGGATCTGGTGCGGCAGCTCACCTCCCAGCATCTCAAGTTCTCGGTGGACTCGCCGGGGATGTCGGCCGCGCGCTTGGAGCAGATGATGGCCCGCCTCTCCACCCGGGGGCCGCAGCTCGAGATAGCGGGAGAGGGAACGCCCAAACCTCCTCCTCCTCCCGGGCGAGGGGAGATGAAGCCGCTCGCGGCGCTGGCGTTGTTGGCCTCCGTCGGACTGCTGCTCGGAGCGTTGCTGTCACTGCGACACAAGGTGACGGTGGAGGAGATGGCGCGCCTGCTCCGGGTCTTCCCCGCGGAGACAGTGCGCCTCGTCGGACCGGACTGCACCGGCCACGACTCCGACGTGGAGGTTTCGGTGCGAGAGTTGACCGGGAGGGTGATGGCGGAGCTTCGTTCTCAGTGGCTGGCGGTGGAGGCGGCGTGTCCTGATTCTCAGGCCACCCTCGCGGTGAACGGGACGCCGGCCCCCCACACGCTGGAAGCGGGGGCGAACGAGCTGGCCTATGCGCGCCTGGAGGACGGCCTCCCCGTGAACTACGCCACACCGGTGGAGTTGTCCGACTTCACGGAGTTCAACCAGGGGAAGCTGGTAGTGCTGTGCCTGGGCGTGTTGGGAACGCTCGCGGCCGGAGGTTGGATGATCTGGTTGACC
>CAZUGW010000174.1:0-4425 GCA_964620055.1 uncultured bacterium | reverse complement strand
CGTGCACGGCGGCGCGTGAGGGAAGCGGTATGAACCGAGGCGGACAGGAGGAGGCAGCATGATAGACCTGGCGCAGGTGGTGTTCGCGGCCGTGGCCGCGGTGGTAGCGAGCATGGTGATCTACGGGCTGCTATTCGGGGCCTTGCACGTCACGGCCTCCACCGCGATCCGGATTGCCCACATCCTCGCCTTCGGGCTGTTCGTCGCCTATCTGCTGCTGTACAGCCCGTACCAGCCGGTGTTGGAGGACTGGCAGTACTTCGTGCTGGCGGTGGCGGTGATCGTGGTGCTGTTGATTCTCACGATCCGCCCGCGCGTGGCGAGAAAGGCAAGCTGATGCGAAAAGCGCTGATCATTGGCCTGGGGGGCACGGGGCTGCGGGTGGTGAAGGACATCCGGGAGCGGATCATCTGGGAGTACGGGTCGTTGGACCGCGTCCCGTTCGTCGAGTTCCTGGGCATTGACACGGCCCTGGACGACCGGCTGGTGGATGTCAACGACTTCTACCACGCGGTAGTGGACGGAGGGGGTGACCAGGACGGGGGCGGGGTGTTCGCGCAGATGAAGCGGCGCCCCCAGGCCTTCTCGAACATAGACCTGGCCTCGTGGTATGACCCGGAGATCTTCAGCAGCCGGGACGCGATCACCGATGGCTGCCACGGGGTGCGGATGTTTGGCCGTCTCGCCTTTCTCGAGTCCACCAATTTCCAGCAGATCGAGCAGTTGCTGCGGGCCAAGATCAAGAAGCTGATGGAGGTGTCCCCGGCCCAGGCCGGGAGGGCGATGGTGGGGCCGGACGTGAAGGAGCCCCCGGCGGTGTATTTCGACCCCGTGATCAACGTCTACACGGTCGGAAACGCGGTGGCTGGCACCGGCAGCGGGATGGTCGTGGACGTAGGTTACTTCCTCCAGACGCTGCTGCCCCAGTTCCAGGGCACGCGCTTCCGCTCGCTCTGCATCTTGACGCTGGCGAGTTCCGACGATCCTGACCCGATCAAGCTGGCGAACACCTATGCGACGGCGATGGAGGTGAACCACTTCTCGACGAATCTGGTCACCCATCGGGTGAAGTATCACGGCTACACGCAGCCCATGGAGCGGGACACGCGGCCCTACGACTTCCTCTATCTCATCTGCACGCAGCGGTCGCAGCAGGCGCAGCAGGTGGCGGATGCCACGCAGGTGGTGAATCACCACCAACTGGAGGAGATCGCCGGGCAGTACATCTACACCGACGTGACGATCGAGGAGACCGCAAAGCGTGACGGCCGCCGAGACGATACGCGGGATCTGTTCACCCAGCCCGACCTGCTGCGGTATCCGCAACGGTACTTCACCTTCGGCCTCTCCAGCATCGAGTTCCCGGTGAGGCAGTGCGTGCGCGGCTGCTCGTACCTGTTGCTGCGGGACACCGTGGACAAGTGGCGCGGGCGGAAAGAGGCGAGCGTCACGGACCTGCAAGGCTTGCAGGGCGACCTGGGGCTGCCCACCACAAAGGCTAGTGGGGCCGGGCCGTTGCGCCGGGAGTTGACGGCCTCGGAGGGAGACCCGCGAAAGGAAGGCCGTAACGTCAGTACCAGCCTGCGCCGCATCCTCGAGGACAACGCGAAGGGCTTCGAGGCCGATCCGGGGAGCCTGGAGAGGGCCGACCGCGTGCTCGCGGCCGCCCTGGGGGAGGCGCCGGGAGGCACGCCCCAGGCCGGGCAGAGCGCGCGGTTCGTGGAGATCATCGAGGGCAACCGCTCCCGGTTGGCGCGGAAGATCCCCGAGGACGTGATGAAGCGCGTAACGGACTGGTGTTTCGACCTGGAGCGCGGGCCGGCCTACGCACGGGAGTTGGTGGCAAAGGCGGCGGCGGCCGTCGCGGCCCGCGTCAAGGAGCAGAACAACGCCGACTTCGATCAGACCGTGTCCCAGGCCCAGAAGCGGAAGGAGCAGGCCGAGGACGACTTGCAGTTGGCCGCGCACGATCCGCTCCTGCGGTTTCCCTTCCCCCTGCCCCGTTTGTGGGCAATCCGGGTCTACAAGCGGGCCTATCAACGCCGGGCGGAGGAGTACTACGAACGCAAGGTGGATCAGATCTGCGCGCGGGAGGAGGCGAGGCTGCTGGGGGAGGTGCAGGAGACGCTGGCGCAACTCGAGTCCCGCCTCCAGCGCTTCGGGGATTACCTGCAGGCCGCGCGGGACCATTTCCACACCTCCTATGAGACGTGCCTGGAGCCGGTGAACATCAACGGCTTCAGCCTCTTGGAGGACCCGGCCGGGACAATCAGCGGTTACTACGAGGAACTCCTGCCGGCCCCGGGCAAGCGCGTTCAGGCGATGGCCGAGATCCTGCGCGGTCTCAGCGCCCTGCGGGCGGAGGCCTTTCCGAATGCGGCGGAGGCGGAGGCAGGCAGATTCGGTTCGCCGGACGGGAGCAAGTACGACGAGGAGGAGGATCAGCGCTATCGCCAGTTGGCGGATCGGTATTTCGTCAAGATCGCGAACCAAGACGTGCTCAGTCTGCTGATGAAGCGACCTGACTGTGAGGCGATGATCGGGCAGGCCTTTGCGCTGTCCGGCTGGTTCTTGAACCTGGCGCTGGGCGATCCGAATTACGAGGATCACACGCGTAAGCAGAAGCGATACGTCCTCTTTCACGGCGCCCGCGCCGACAACCCGCCCGCCGCGGTCGCGGATTTCCGCAAGGTTCTGACGGAGAAGGTGCGCGCGCTGGATCTGAAGGAGGAGCTGTACGAACTGCCCAGCCGCCACCAGGTGATTTTCCTGCAGGAGCGGGGCGCGTTCCCGATGCGGCTGATCAGCAGCCTCGGGTCCACCTCCGCCAGCCGCATGGCGGAGATCCAATCCCGGCGGACCCGCGCGGACGTGCTGTTCACCCCGCTCACCATCAACGACCGGGACGAACTGGAGAAGGCCGAGGAGCTGGTCCTGGTTGGGATCGCGTTGGCGATCCTGAAGCGCGAGACGGATGAAGACGGCTTCCCGGAGTTCCTGCTGGAGGATGACCAGCCCGTTGGCTTGCACAAAGCCGCGAGCAGCCGGTTTAGCCGCAGCCTGGGGACGGCCGCGCTGGCGCTCTATCAGCACGCCCCGGCCTTGCGCAAACTGGAGGCGGAGATCGCGAAGTTCCGGAAGGACAAGAAGAAGGGCGACGCCGAGTTGGTGGATCGCCTCGCGGCCTTCCCGGGGCAACTCCGGACCTTCGGCCTGGAGGGACTCACCCCCGATCAGGCCAAGGAGATCCTCTGGCGCTATCTCCTCCGCGATCAGGACCTGACCCGCACCTACCGGCAGAAGTTCCTGCGAGACGACGACCACGCCCGCGCGGAGTTCATTGACCCTGCAAAGCAGCCCGAGGGGAAGAAGGACCCGTTCGTCGGCTATTACTGCACCAACCCGGCTTGCCATTATTACTTCGGCGAGAACCAGGGCAACCTCCCGATGCAGTGTCCCGTCTGCAAGAAGTAGCCTCGCACCTGAGTCCACCTTACGTCGCGCCCTCGGCCGGTAGGCCGAGGGCGCGACGTGCGAGAGGCGCCTGCCTCCCCGAGGACAGGCGATCAGGAGGAGCGAGGAAGACGGCCGGTGAGGACCTGCTTCAGGATCTGGGCGTCCTCGGATTCACTCCCCAGGTAGAAGTCGGCGGCGGTGCATTCCACGCCCAAGGCGCAGAGCGTCTGCACCCAGCGGTCCACGCGCTCCTCCCACTCGCGGCCTCCCCCGGCCTCACCGTCCCCGCCTTCCGCGACAAAGAGCGCGGCGAAGGAGGTGTCGGGAGGGAGGGAGGCGGGACGACTCAGCGCCCCGGAACGGCCCTTGAGCGGCTCGTTGCGAAAGTCGGAGAACACCAGCAGACTGACGCGCGCGCCGCGGGCGCGGGAGGCGAAGTGGGCCGCGTGATCGAGGGCGGCCGGGGTATCCGTACCGGGAGGCGTCCCGCGGGGCTGACCGTCCGGGCCCCGCGCGCCGGAACTGGTGGGCCGCGGTTGCAGCGTGGAGAGCTGCTGGAGCAGCGCCTTCTTTGCCTGGGCGGCGGCCAACGCGCCCTTGGGCAAGACCGTCACCGGAATCCGCACATCGTCCCGGTCGAAGCCATGATGGTCAATGCCGATCACGCACACCGCGTCACCCGGCCGGAGCAGCGTCACGGCGTTGCCGGCGACGCGCACGCTGCGCTCCCAGTAGCCCGTGCGGACGAAGGAGTCGGTTTCGTCCAGTAGCATGAGGCAGAGTGTGTTGCGTGGCGTCGGTCGGGGCTGCGCGCTCACCTGCTTGCTGCAACCGAGAGACGTGAGACAGAGCGCCAGGCCCAACAAGGCCGCGACATAGCTTCCCGTTCGCTTCAGAGAACGGGACCGTCGGTGATAGGTGATCATCGTCTGCTCTCCTCCTCTGTGGTGACGCCGATCAAAGCCCGGA
>CAZUGW010000173.1:4173-7078 GCA_964620055.1 uncultured bacterium | reverse complement strand
GGTGGACCTGGTCAGCCCGGAATATCACCCCCTGGCGAAGATCGCCAAGGATGTGGGCGGGGCGGTGGTGCTGGTCGCCAGCGTCACGGCCGTGCTCACCGTGCTCGGCGTGTTCGTCACCGCGAGGGGTTTGGACCTGACAGAGCAAGTGCGCACTCGCCCCGCGCCCCACGTCTTGCACCTGGTGCTGGTGGGGATCGCCACCGTGGTTGTCGCGGTGGTGCTGGCGAAGCTCTGGTCGGGGCACTGGAACCTGACGCGAGGCGGGATGGCGAGCGCCCACAGCGCGCTGGCCTTCTTCTGCTTCATCTCCATGGTCTATATCTCGAACGACCCGGTTGTGTGGGCGCTGGGCTTCGTCCTGGCGGTGCTGGTCGCGGAGAGCCGCGTGGAGGCGGGTATCCATAACGTGAGGGAAGTGCTCATCGGGGCCGCGGTGGCATTGACCATCGGGAGCCTCTATGTTGCGCTGGCCATTCGAGGCGCGCACTGAGATGCTAATCGCCGATTTGCTTGTACTCGCGCTGATTCTGCTCCTCCTCGCCACCGCCGGGATGTTCTCGGCGGCGGAGATCAGCCTGCTCTCTCTGGGGAGTCGCCGCGCCCGGCGCGTAGGGCGCGGACTGACGGGTCGGGTGGCAGAGCGCCTGATCGCGCGCCCCGCGGCGACGCTGGGGACGATCCTGGTGGCGATCACGGCGATTAACTATGTCTCCGAGGCCATTGCCGCGCAGTGGGTGATCACGCGGCTCCACCTGCCGGTGTGGACGGCGGTGGTGGCGATGGCCGCGCTGGTGCTGATCCTGGCGGAGGCGGTTCCGATTTTCTATGCGGCGGCGAACGCGGAGCGGGTGGGCCGCGCGGTGGCCCTGCCGGTGTGGCTGGCGACCTGGGTGCTGTATGTGCCGGCGCGGGCCCTCGCGTTCGCGGCGGCGCGGCTGGCCCACCTCGTCGGCGGCCGGCCCCAGCCGCAGTCGCCGGTGACGGAGGGGGAGATCCGCGCCATCGTGGATCTGCAGGCCGAGGCCGGGGGGCTGGAGGCCGAAGAGAAGGTGATGATCCACAGCATCTTCGAGTTCGGCGACAAGGTGGCGCGGGAGGTGATGGTGCCGCGCACCGAGATGGTGGACGCGCCGGAGACGGCGACGGTGTGGGAGGCGGCGAAGCTCACCACCGATCACCGTATTTCCCGGCTGCCGCTGTACCGGGGGGACAGCGACCACATCGTCGGCGTGGTGCATGTGAAGGACCTGCTGCCGCGGCTCGCCGCGGGGGAGCGCGACGCCCCCGCGAGTTCGGTGATGAAACCGGCCTTCCGCGTCCCGGAGACGAAGAAGTTGCGCGCGAAGTCGAGGACGTCCTCGCCGACATGAAGCTCAAGAAGGCGCACATGGCGATCGTGCTCGACGAATACGGCGGCACGGCGGGGCTGGTCACGATGGAGGACCTGCTGGAGGAAGTGGTCGGGGACATCTGGGATGAGTACGATGTGATCCGGCCTATGGTGGAGCAGGTCGGCGACGGGGTGCTGGAACTGGACGGCCGCATCAGCGTGGACGAGGCCTCCGAGGTCTTGGGAGTGGAGTTGCCGGAGGGGGAATACGACTCCCTGGCCGGACTGCTTTACGACCGGCTCGGCGTCGTACCCAAGGCCGGGGCGGACGTGGAACTAGAAGAGGTCACCTTCACGGTCAAGGAACTGGACGGGCTGCGCATCGCCCGGGTGCAGGCCCGGCTTCACCCGAGGCCGGCGGAGGAGAGCGGACGGAACGACCGCGCGAATCACCGGGGAGAGGGGTAGGCGTCGCGCCTCGCGGCGAGGCGGAACGCAGCTATGGACCCTACGTCACAAACCTTCATAGTCGCACTGACCGCCGAGGGATGGCGCCTGGCGGTGGTCACGCTGTGTCTGCTCGTCCTCGCCCTCGCCTCGCTGGCCGAGGCGGCGCTAGTGCGCACCGAACTCAGCCGCTGCCGGCAGCTCGCGGCGGAGGGGAGGAGGGGCGCGGCGCACCTGAGCTTCCTGGTCGAGCACCGCCAGGAGGTGCTGAGCAGCCTGATCGTCCTCATCAACCTCGCCATCATCCTCGCCTCCGCCTACGTGACCGACCTCACGCTCCGGCTCTCCGGAGGGAGCGCGCGTTGGCTGCCGCTGACCTCGGCAGCGATGATCGCCTTCATTCTCATCTTCTGCGAGCTCACCCCCAAGACGTATGCGGTGGGCCGCGCGGAGGCGGTCGCCCTGGCCACCGCGCCGCTGGTCAAGCTGATCCACACCCTGGTGCGACCGCTCGGGCGGGTGCTGCACGGCGTCGCCGCCTGGGTGAACCGCCGCCTGATTGTACCGGTGATCGGGGGCGAGCTGACCCCGAAGTGGCCGCGCTTCACCGACGAGGAGGTGATCGAACTGGTGGCCGCGGGGGAGGCCGGCGGGAACGTGGAGGAAGAAGAGCGCGACATGATCGAGGGGGTGATCGAGTTCGCGGACAAGGTGGTGCGGGAGGTGATGACCCCGCGTACCGATATGATCAGCGTGGCCGCGGGCGCCAGCCTGGTGGAGGCGGCGCAGGTGAGCCGGGACTCGGGGTACTCGCGTTTGCCGGTGTACGAGGAGGACGCGGACCACATCCTCGGCCTTCTCTACGCCAAGGACATGGTGGCGGCCTTGCAGTCCGACGGGGCCGGCAAGACCGCGGGCGAGATCGCCCGCCAGCCCGCGCCGGTGGTGCCGGAGAGCAAGAAGCTGCACGAAGTGTTCCAACTTATGCAGCGCAATCGGCTCCACATGGTGATCGTAATAGATGAGTACGGGGGCACCGCCGGCCTCGCCACCATCGAGGACCTGGTGGAGGAGATCTTCGGTGAGATTCGCGACGAGTACGACGTGGGCGGGGAGCCGGTCCGC
>CAZUGW010000173.1:0-4163 GCA_964620055.1 uncultured bacterium | reverse complement strand
AAGCCGACATTGCGAACGCGGCGACGGCAATCGTGAGGCTTGGGTCGCGCGCTCGAGCTCACGCGCAAGCGACCGGGTTGGCGCACACGGTGGTGGTGGACGCGCGGGTGAGCACGGATGAAGTGGAGGACGCGCTGGAGGTGGAACTGCCCGAGGGCGAGTTCGACAGCGTGGGCGGGCTGATTCTCGATCTCCTCGGCCGGCTGCCCGAGGCAGGAGAGAGGGTGGCCTGGAAGAATCTGGAGTTTACGGTGGAAGCGGTGTCAGAGAATCGCGTTCAACTAGTGCGCATCGTGCGCACACCAGAGGAGTACCGCGATGAGGGCGTCACCGAGGGAGCCGGATGAGTTTCAGGAACTGACCGCGGCGGCGGAGGCCGTCGCGGTCAACGCCTACGCCCCGTACTCGCACCTGCGAGTCGGGGCCGCGCTGGAGGGGGAGAGCGGCCGCGTCTACACGGGCTGCAATGTCGAAAACTCCTCCTTCGGCCTGACTGTGTGCGCGGAGCGAGCCGCCGTCTTCCAGGCGGTAGCGCGAGGAGAGAAAGCGTTCACCCGCCTCGCCATCTTCACCCCCGACGCCGGACCGCTGTCGCCCTGCGGGGCCTGCCGCCAGGTCCTGGCGGAGATGGGCCGGGATATCCCCATCCTCTCCATCGGCCGGGGCGGTCTGGCCCGCGAATTCCGCCTCTCCGAACTCCTCCCCCAGGCCTTCGGCTGGCCGGCGGGGGAGGGGACGACGGAGGCGGAGGAGGGCGAGGATCACTCCGCCTCGGGGTAGGAGCCGAGCACGCGTAGCGAATGCGCATTGGCGCTAGGCCGTCGATCAATGCCCACAAGTTGCGGTTATTTCGAGAGGCCAGGGTTAGGATCATCCGGCCCCGGTGCTCGACGGCGCTTGGGTGGAGCGGGGGTATCTGTCACAGCCCTCTCAGCCTGCGCCATCTCAAGGTGGCGCAGGCCGCGCAACGTCATGTGCAGCATCTTCTGGTCAAGGCCGTACTCCTCGAAGAGCGGAGTGTGCAGGAGGAATTCGGCCGCTCGGTAGAATCGCTGGAAGGCCTCCTTACCCTCTTCAGGAGTGCCGTTTCTGATGGCGCGGTATGCATCGATCCCAAGTTCGTAAAGCCAAGGAACCGGCTCGCGCAGCATACTAGCCACAACGAGAATGGAGATCGGGTCGTCAGGCTTCTCACCCACCATGTGTGCCACTTCGTCTAGCATCATCGGGTGCAACCGTGGATAGCGTCGCGAGCTACCGGAACGAGAACCGTCGGCCGCGATCCCCTCCTCCACGTTCCGGAGGCGCGTTTCCAGAGATCGAACCCCCGAGACGAGCTCCTCAAGAATCTCGTGTTGAGGTCGAGTCGTCTTCACACTGCCGGGTTGCTTCGGGATGGCCGCAATCTGGTTCTCCAATTGCGGCCACAGAGCATCGAGCAGTTGTTCAGCTCGTGCTTCGAGGACTGGTTGCGCTGCCAGCTGGTTGATCGATTGCACGACCTCCCGAAGGCCGTCCTTATCGACTTTCTTGGCCTGGAACTGCGCCAACGGACCGGCGATCTCGCTGAGGTCCAGATCAAGTAGGAGCGGGATGAGCCTGCTGTTTTCGAGCGACTTCGCGAGGGACCCTGCCTCGAACAAAATCCATGGCGATGCGACGTTGTCCCGAGTCACGCAGACCACCCCGAAATTAGACGCCTCGAGTTCCTCACCTACCGCTTTTGCCCACCGTTCACCCGCAGCGATATCCTTCTCCGATACCCAGGGCTCAACATAGTGGAGTATCAAAGGTACCCAGTCGCGCAAAGCCTGTGCCAGAGCCTGGCTACGCGCGCCACTCCAACCGATGAACAGCTTCATTCGAACTCCCCCATCAGGCATGAAATCATCGCCGTCCCGTAGGGCACGACGGTCTGGTGCTGTGCTAGCTTACGCATGATACAATCGCAACAGGGGCGTGTCAACGCTCGATGCCGAGAGGCGGGACTCGGTGGCGCGTGGCAGAGGGAAGGAAAGCACGGGATCCCTGTGCCCCGGTCCATCCCTCGCTGCCTTCACCCCGCCTCCGGATAACTCCCCAACACCCGCAACAAATGCGTTCTCGGTCCGAGGGCGGCGAGGGCGGCCGCGAACTCCGCGCTTTCGGCATGGCCTTCCACATCCACGAAGAACAGGTACTCCCACTGCGTCTGCCGCGTGGGATGGGACTGGATGAAGGTCATGTTGATACCGTGGTCCGCCAGCACCCCAAGGGCGCGGAAGAGCGAGCCGGATTCGTGCGGGAGGGAGAAGACCAGGGAGGTCTTGTCCCGGCCGCTCGGCGGGGTCGGGGTATGGCCGATGACGAAGAAGCGGGTGCGGTTGTCGGCCTGGTCCTGGAGGTGGGCGGCGAGGGCCGGCAGGTTGTGCAACTCGCCCGCCAGCGCGGGGCCGATGGCCGCGGAGTCGGGTTCGCCGGCCGCGGTCTCGGCGGCGCGGGAGGTGCTGCCGATGGCGATGAGTTCGGCCTTCGGCAGATGAGTCCGCAGCCAGATGCGACACTGGGCGAGGGGTTGCGGGTGGGAATAGACGCGCTTGATCTCCGCGAGCGAACTCGCCCGGGAGAGCAGGTAGTGCTCGATATCCACGTAGATCTCGGCGCAGATCTGGAGCTTCGACTCCAGCAGCGCGTCGAGCGTGGGCGGGACCACGCCCCCGGTGCTGTTCTCGATGGGCACGACGCCCAGGTCGGCCTCGTGCTTCTCCACCCCGGTGAAGACCTCCGCGATGGAGTCGTAGGGGCGCAGGTCCGCTCCGCCGCCGAACTTGCTCCGCGCCGCAATGTGCGTGAACGTCCCGGCCGGGCCGTAATAGGCCACCACCAGGCGCTTCTCCAGCACGCGATGGGCGGCGATGATGGCGCCGAAGATGTCCGCCACCGCCTCTTTCCCGAGCGGACCTTGGTTGCGCGCGGCGAGGCGGTCGAGAATGGCGCGCTCCCGAGCGGCGTCGAAAACGGCGCGATTGGACTGCTGCTTGAGGCGGCCGATCTCCAGGACCTGCTCGGCGCGGCGGGAGAGAAGATCGAGAATGGTATTGTCTAATTCGTCTATCTCGTGTCTAATATCGTCTATGCTCATCGCGTCTCCTCCGCCCGAGGCGGACAGCGGCTTATTTCGTCGGGCCGGGCGGGGTGACCTTTCGCGACGACCGAGTTGGAGGAGAGTGTGACCGCAGCGGAGCCGAACGATCGGCCGAACGGCGAGGCCGTCCCCGACGGTCTATGGAGTAAGTGCCCGAAGTGTAATGAGATGCTCTATCAGCGCGACCTGGAGGCGGCCTTATTCGTGTGCAGCCATTGCGGCAGCCACCACCGCCTCGGGGCGCGCGCTCGCATTGGCATCACCGCGGATGAGGGTTCGTTCGTCGAGGAAGACGCAAACCTTCGGTCGAGCAACCCGCTGGGCTTCCCGGGCTATGTCGAGCAGTTGGCGGACGACGCGGTGCGCTCCGGCGTCTCCGAGTCCATGATCTGGGGCGAATGCCGGGTCGAGGAGCAGCCCTGCGTGCTGGCGGTGATGGATTTCCATTTCCGCGGTGGGAGCATGGGCGCGGTGATGGGGGAGAAGTTCGCCCGGGCCGCGGAGCGCGCGGTGGCGCGCAAGGCGCCCTTCGTCGTGTTCGCCTGCTCCGGCGGGGCGCGGATGCAGGAGGGAATCGTCTCGCTCTTGCAGATGGCGAAGACCGCCGCGGTGGTCGGGCACTTGCGGCGGGAGCGCACGCCGTTCGTGCTGGTCGGGAGCGATCCGCTGACGGCCGGGGTGTTGGCCAGCTTCGCCTCGCTCGGCGACGTGATCGTCGCGGAGCAGAATGCGCTGATTGGGTTCACCGGCCCCCGCGTGATCGAGAGCGCGTTCAAGATCAAGCTGCCGCCGGGCAGCCATACCACCGAGTTTCAGTATCAGCACGGGATGATTGACCTGGCGGTGGCGCGGCGCGAGGTGCGCCCGTTGCTGGGCCGGTTGCTGCGGCTGCTGAACCCCTCCCGAGAGGGGCAGCAGGGATGATGCGGTGGGCGGAGTTCGAGGCGCGACTCAAGCAGGTCGAGGCCGACGTCCAGCAGGTGGAGCGTCTGCTCCAGTCCCCCAGTATCACAGAAGAGCGCAGAGCGGATCTGCGCGC
>CAZUGW010000172.1:2347-7091 GCA_964620055.1 uncultured bacterium | reverse complement strand
TAGCTCCTGGATTCGAATGTACGGCGGATTTCCAACGATGCATGTGGATCCGCACCTCTCCCGTTCGTGAGAGGAGAAAAGTTCTGGAAATTCAACTTGCCAATTAAATGGACGTCTCATTTCGGGGTCATCGAACCAGCCACTATCTTCTGTTCGCCGAAGGGAGTTGTTCAGGCCCCGGTTTATGGCGTCAGCGGCATCCTTTGGGGGTTGCAAGCGCCCGATTACCGGGGCGCGCCACTCGCCCTTGTAGAGCAGCCAGCCGCGTTCCATCCACCCCAAAAGGCGCTGTTCCAGCAGATGCGGCGGCATTTGCATGGCCTCGCACAGGGCCGACGTGTAGCGCCTGGTGTATTCGTTGGCGTCGGGGTTAGCGACCTGTAGGAAGAGGGCGAAGTCGGGGTCAGACGATGGACGGGCGTTATCATCGTCCATCGTCCATCGTCCATCCTTCGCAGGCTCAGGACCCGTGCGAAGCACCCACACCACTCGCGGCGCGTCCGGGTGGCGCACCACCAACCCGGCCCGTTCCAACATGCTCATGCCTACGCGCACATGCGTGTCGTCCAATTCCTTACCCACCAACTGGCTTGCCTGGCCCACCAACTGCTCTAAGCTGACGAAACCCGTTCCGCCTACGGGGACCTGCCGCGCCAACTCCTCCCCCTGCGCCCCGTGATCCCGTGCGGCTCATACCCCGCGGCCCGGCAGGTGAGGTAGATCCGCGCCGCCTTGTCGAGGATGTCCAGCAGATCGAAGGCCTCCGCCGCGTCCACGCCCACCGCTCCGCAGCCGTGCTTGTCCCAGAGGGCGACGCGATGGCCCCGCAATGCCGCAATCGTCGCCTCCGCCAGTTCCACCGAGCGCGGCACCTCGTAGGGCACGCAGCCCACTCCCTCGGGCACGAAAATCTTCACCTCGGGATGCACCGACCACAGCAATCGGTTGATCTCGCTCTCGTCGGCGGTCGCGAACATCAAGGTGAGCGCGATGAGGTGGGTGGGATGAGTGTGCACGAAGGCGCGCTGAGGCGCGCCGGTGTGGACCAGGAACTGGTGAAGGGCGAGGTGCGCGAGAAGTTCGGAAGTGGGCCGGAAGCCGGGGCGCTTCCCGCCCCACAGGACATGGTATCCAGTCAAGTTATCGCTGATTCTAAAAAGGCAGCAGTTCGTCTCCGCGTCCTTCGCCACCTCGCGCATCCGCGTGTCCGCGCCGGTGATGAGGAACACCGCGCCCGCCAGCGCGGGGTAGGGCAGTTCGGCGGCACAGAAAGCACATTCTGACATGTCGCCGGCCTTGCCCATCTCGGCGGTGACGTTCACCGAGATGTTCCCGGCGTTGCGCTCCGCCCAGCCCTTCTCCCAGAGACACTGCGCCGTCTCCTGGACCTGGGTGACGACCTGCTGCAGTCGTTCAGACAACACCATCGCGCTACTCCTCTCGCCGCCTCCCGACTTCGGTAGTCTGACGCCCGCCTCCTGCCGTCCCAGGTGTGCAGGAGTTGCCGAGGTCCTCGCCGAAGCCGCTTCCAAATCCCAGCGAAGAAGGTTGGTGCCATGGCGCAGATCAAGACCGTGTTCATCGGCGGGGGCAGTTTCAACTGGGGCCCGGAGATCATCCGGGACTTCATCGTCACCCCCGAGTTGCAGGACGGAACCCTCGTCCTCCACGACCTCAACCACGACGCGGCGATGGGGAACCTGAAGATCGCCGAGATGGTGAAAGAGAGGGCCGGCTCGCACCTGAAGATCGAGGTCGTGGACGACCGCCGCGCCGCCCTGGAGGGGGCGGACTACGTGGTGACCGCCATCTCCACCGGCGGTCTCGACGCGTGGCGGCTGGATATGGAGATCCCGGACAAGCATGGTTGCCGCCAGACCATCGCCGACACGGTCGGGCCGGGCGGACTGAGCCGGGCCCTGCGCAACATCCCCGTGATGGTCTCCCTCGCCCGCGACATGGAGGAGCTCTGCCCGAGGGCCTGGCTGCTTAACGTCACCAACCCCATGACCACGCTCACCCGGTCGGTGTGGAAAGCCACGAGCATCACTTGCCTCGGCCTTTGCCACGAGGTGTACGGTCTGCTGGGCTATCTCCAGAAAGCCTTCGATGTGACGCGCGAGGACATCTCCTACAACTTCGCCGGCCTCAACCACTGCGGGTGGATTCTCGACCTCACCATCAAAGGGCAGGACGGGATTCAGATGCTGCGCGACCACTGGCAGGAGCACGGCGGCCGCAAGGATACGGTGGCGGAGAAACTGCTCGGCGTCTACGGCTATCTGCCCGTGTGGAACGGCCGCCACCTCTCCGAGTTCTTCCCGCACTTCCTCACCCCCGAGACCGGCTACGGCGAACAGTACGGTTTCCTCGATCAGATGGTGACGGTGAAGGACCGGTTCGAGTACATGGTCAAGGCTAAGGAGCGCTGGCTGAAGATGCAGCAGGGCGAGAGCCTACCAGAGTTGCACGTGGGCGGCGAGCCGATCATTCCTATCATTCTCGCGCGCGAGACCGGGAAGAAGTACGAGTTCATCGCCAACTGGCCCAACGCGGGGCAGATCTCCAACCTGCCCGCCGACGCCATCGTCGAGACCCGCGCCATCGCCGACGCCCGCGGCGTCTCCCCCTTCGCGGCCGGCCTTCTCCCCGAGGCCGTCCGCGCCGTGCTCGCGCGGCACGTCTCCAACCAGGAACTGATCGTCCACGCGGCCCTCACCGGCGACTACCAGGCGGCTCTCCAAGCCTTCACCAACGACCCGCTGGTGAAGAGCCTGGAGGGCGCGAAGGCGATGCTGGATGAACTGCTGGCAGCGCACAAGCAATACCTCCCGCAATTCTGAGAGGCCGCGCCATGCCCTACGAAATGTCTCCCCGCGAACGCGTCCTCACCGCGATGCGGCGGCAGAAGCCCGACCGCATCCCCAAGCAACTCGATTTCACTCCGCCCTTGCAGGCGGAGTTTGAGCGGCGCTTCCCCGGCGAGACGGTGGAGGAGCACTTCCGCCTCGAGCCGCGCGGGGCCGGGGTCGGGCCGAGCCGCGTCACGCACGATTATTCCGGCTACTTCACCGATGTGCATGTGGACTGGACCGATGACTGGGGGATCGGCTATCTCGACGCTCATTTCCACCACTTCTGGCGCTTCGTCCATCCGCTGCGCAACGCGCAGACCGTGCAGGACATTCTGGACTACCCGTTCCCGGACCTGACCGCGGCCTACCGCTGGGAGGGGTATGCGGACCGCGTGCGGGCCTGGCAGGACCGGGGCTACCCGGTGTGCGCCGGCCCCGCCACCCAGCTCTTCGAGCAGGCCTGGTATCTGCGCGGGCAGGAGCAACTGCTCTTGGACTTCTACGATAACCCGGAGATGGCCGAGGCGCTGCTGGACCGCATCTTGGAGATCCAACTCGTGGCCGGGAGCCGCGCCGCGGAGGCCGGGGTGGACATTCTCCGCACCGGCGACGACGTCGGCTGGCAACAGGCTATGATCATGAGCCCGGCCGCGTTCCGGCGGTTCCTCAAGCCCCGCATCGCCAAGCTCAACCAGACCGCGAAGGCGATCAAGCCCGACCTCCTCATCTTCTACCACACCGACGGCAACGTGGAGACGATCGTCCCCGACCTGATCGAGGCCGGCGTGGATATCCTCAACCCCGTCCAGCCCGAGTGCATGGACCCTGCTGAGATCAAGCGCCAGTACGGCGACCGACTGGCCTTCTGGGGGACCATGGGCACGCAGACCACCATGCCGTTCGGCAGCGTGGAGGAGGTGCGGCGGGTGGTGAAGGAGCGCATCGAGACCGTCGGCCCCGAGGGCCTCCTCCTCGCCCCCACCCACGTCCTCGAGCCAGAGGTGCCGTGGGAGAACATCGAGGCCTTCGTGGAGGCGGTGGAGGAGTACGGTACTCTGTAGGGCGGGCGTGCCTACGCCCGCCTACCCCATCTCCCTCCGCGCCGCCGCGGTGATCCGCGCGACCTCCCGCTCCACGTCCTCCGGCAGCGGTTCTACGGTGTGTTCACGCAGGAGCCGTTCCTTCTCCGCGCGCGCCCGCTCGGCCATGCTGAGCCTGCCGCTCGCCACCCACGGATCGTAGAACTGCCGGTCCAGGAGGCGGGGGAACCAGATCTCCTCCCGGAAGTGCCTCGCCGTATGCTCGTGGTCCATGAACGTCCCGCCGGGGCCGACCTCGGCGATGGCGTCCAGCGCCAGCGTCTCGTCGTTCACCTCAAAGCCGCGCACCAGTCGCTCGACATAGCCCATGATCTCGTGCTGCACCATCAGAATGTCGAGCGAGGAGGCCTGGTCCACGCCGCAGATGCCCATGTGCCCGAAGATGTCCGCGCCGGCCAGCGCGCCCGCGGCCAGCGTGATGCCTGCCTCCAGCCCCGCCTGCGCGTCGGCCACCTTGCTGTCCGTCAGCCCGACGTTGATGTACACCGGCAGCCCGTAGCGCTTGCCCAGTTGCGTCATCGCCACCGCCATCAACGCCTGCTCGGGGCCGCAGAAGATCATCTGCGTGGTGCGCATGTCGAAGGCGTGCGGGATGCCGCCATAGCACACCGGCATTCCGGGGCGGATGAGCTGGGTGATGCACACGCCCGCCAGAATCTCCGCGTTCTCGATGGCCAGCGTCCCCGCCAGCGTGACCGGCCCCGACATCCCGGCCTGGCACATGGGGCCGATAGGGACGGGGAGGTTGAGGCGGGCGTACTTGCCGTTGTATCCGATCGCGGTTGAATC
>CAZUGW010000172.1:0-2337 GCA_964620055.1 uncultured bacterium | reverse complement strand
GGCGGGCGGTCTCGTAGAGCAGGTCAACGCCGTTTCGTGGGAAGCGCAATGGGCTGATGGGCTCGAGGAAAGGATAGGCGGGCGGGTATTGTGACGCCTTCTCCTCGCTGCCGCGCAGGGCGATGAACAACTCGTTCAGATATGCCGCCGAGGCGCGGTCGTGATACCAGAACGTGATCGGCTTGGTGGTATGGCGCAACTGGGTCGCGGCCACCTCCACGCATCGGAAGGAGGCCGGCAGTTCATGCGGATCGGACATCGCGCCGACGATGGTGAGATGGGGCAGCGCGTCGCCCAGCCGTGCCGCGGTGGCCACATCCTCCAGCGTCGCCCAGCGCCGCTCCCCGGTCACATCGTCAATCCACGAGGCCTCGCCCGCGATGGTGTTGTAGTTCCGCTTCCCCAGGCCGAAGGCCGCGGTCTTGTTCAGATCGCGCCCGTAGAGCGTGAACGTCTTTCCCGCGGTGGCGAGAGAACTCTGGATCAACGCCTCGGGAATTCGCACCATCTCGGTGTTCTCATCCACCGTCGCCCCGGCCTCCGCAAACCGCCGCCGCATGTCGTCATGCGGGATGTGCACCCCCAGCGTCGCCAGCAGATGGCAGGAGGCGTCGTGGAGCTTCTGAAGCTGTGCGTCGTCGAGTACGGCAAAGCGCATCGGGTCCTCCTCAGGACAGATTGCCCCCGCGCCGGGAGGAATGGCCGGAGAGAGATTCGGGGGGAGGAGGGGAGGGACCTGCCGGGCGTGCGAATTGCGGCGGGAGGTCGCCGACGTGGATCGCCTGGAAGCATGACTTGTCGGCGACTACCGTCACTTCGACCGCGCACTTATCCGGCAGGTTGGTGATGATGCTGTCATTCGGCACGGTGGCGTTGGACCTGAAGGTCTCGCCGAACATGAGGCCGCGGATGATGGTGGAATCTCACTGCCACAGGTTCGGAGTGCACCGTGTCATTCCTCCGCAAGAGGAAACGTCGCCCCCGCCGGGGAAGACGGCGGGAGCTTTGGCGAGGAGAGACACCATGAAGTGGACCTTGAACACCTATCAAGTCGGGCAGAAGTGGAATACCAACACGCTGCTCGAGATGTGCGTGAAGACCGGCTATCCGTTCGTCGAGTTCCTGATGGATTTCAAACAGCCGCATGGGCTGGAGTGGGACACGCCGAAGAGCAAGTTTGCCGCGACGAAGAAGAAGCTGGAGGCGGCCGGGCTGCAGTTCGGCTCCTTCACGAGCTGTCAGACGTACCACTCCCCCGACGAGAGCGAGCGCGCCGCGTCGGTGAAGCGCGTCAAGCGCGTGATTGACATGGCCAAGGAGTTCGGGTGCGATCACGTGCGCGTGCTAGGGGATCGCTTGCCGAAAGAGGAGGCGGCGCGGCCGGCCATCGTGGACAACATCGCCGCCTGCATCGAGGAGTTGGGAGACTACGCCTATCCGGACATCGCGGTGTCCATCGAGATGCACGGCAGCTTCACCGATCCGTACTACTCGATGCAGATCGTGAAGAAGGTGGACCTGCCGAACGTCGGGCTGGTGTTCAACAGCCAGTGGCCCGTGGGCCGCGGCGACTGGAAGTACAATCTCCCGGCGGGCACGCCCTCCATCCGGCCGTTCTTCGAGATGGTCCGGCCGTATCTGACCTCCGTGCACCTGCACGAGATGGAGAAGCCGGAGACGCTGGGCTACTACCAGGAGTTCTTCGCCCTGCTCGCGGACAGCGGGTACGAGGGGTATGTCGCGAATGAATGCGCGTACACTGGCCCCGATCCGGAGAAGGTGCTGCGGATGTATACGGCGATGTTCCAGACGATGATCTCGGTCTAGCAGAGACGGGTCAACCGGGGGTCAGTGGCTCATCACTCGCCGCAGCGTCTCGTCCAGCCCCTCCACGGTGTAGGGCTTGGGGACGACGCCGGAGAAGCCGTGGTCGCGGTAGTTGGCCATGATGGGGTCGCTGGAGTAGCCGCTGGAGACGACGACTCGCGCGCCTGGGTCCAGCGCGAGGAGTTGCTGCGTCGCCTCTATTCCCCCCATCCCCCCGGGCATGACGAGGTCCATGATCACCGCGTCGTAGGGCTCGCCTGACTCGGTCGCCTGGCGGTACAGTTCCACCGCCTCGGAGCCCTCGCGGGCGAACCCGGCGCGATAGCCCATGTCGCTGAGGATGGCGGTGACCACCATTCGGATCATCGGCTCATCGTCCACCACCAGCACCTTGCCGAGGCCGACGGGGCCGGCGGCTTCCGCCCGCGCCACCTTCACCACTTCCGCGGCGACCACCGGGGAGGCGGGAAGGTAGAGGGTGAAGGTCGTCCCGGAGGATTCCTTGGTCTG
>CAZUGW010000171.1:781-7133 GCA_964620055.1 uncultured bacterium | reverse complement strand
GTGTTGAAGCTGATCCTGGGAATCGGGGACCCGTTGGTGGGGCGGCTGCTGCTGTACGACGCGCTGGACATGGCCTTCCGCACCATCCGGGTGGAGCGCAAGCCCGCGTGCCCGATCTGTGGGGAGGCGCCGACTATCAAGGAACTGATTGACTACGAGCAATTCTGCGGATTACCCCTGCGTCCGCCTCCGGCGGGCCTCGGCGGTGCTGAGGCTCAGGGAGTCGTCGGGAAGGAGACCGTCTCGTGAGTGGCACTGGTGGGACTGTGACGTTGCGCCTCTACGGCGCGCTGCGGCAGGCGGCGGGGAGCCGCGAGGTGGCCCTGGAGTGCGGCGGGGTGACGGTGAAGGAGGCCTTGCAGCACTTCGCGGAGAAGCATGTGCCGCGCGCCGCGGAGATGCTGTTCGACCGCCAAGGGAACATCTGGAGCAGCTTGATCCTGCTGCTCAACGAGGAGCCGGCGGAACACGGGCCGCAGACGCCGGTCAAGGCGGGGGACGTAGTGAGCGTGCTGATGCCGCTGGCCGGCGGGTAGCGCGTTCGCGGTCGTGCGGGGCTGCACTTGAGATTGCTGATCGTCTTCGGATTGTTCGGGCTCGCTTACGGCGTGGTCTTGCAGAGGAGCGGATTCTGCATTGCGCGCGCCGGATTCGAGCTATTCCTGTTGCGCAGTCGCGAAGCGCTGAACGGCGTGATCGCGGGCCTGCTGGTGGCGACGGTCGGCTTCGCCGTGGTCACACTGCTCCGCGCGCGGGCGGGGCTGCCACCGCAAGACCATCTCCTCATCATCCCCTTCGGCCTGGGCACGGCCGTGGGCGCGGCCATCTTTGGGCTGGGAATGACGCTGGCGGGGATGTGCGCGGCGGGGACGCTGCAGCGCCTCGGCGAGGGCTACGTGATCGCCTGGGCCTCGCTCGCCGGCATTCTCCTCGGCGCGGCCTTCGATCCGTTCCGCCGCTTCCTCCCCATGTCTTGGCAGTTGCAGTCCTCGGGGCTATGGATCGGAAAGACGGTGGGCGAGGTGACGGCGGCCGCGGCGACGCTGGTGGTGATCGTGATCGCCTGGGCGCTGATCGGGGGGAAGCGCGCCTTCCGCAAGCGCAGTCTGCTGACGCCGACGGTCTACGGCGGGGCCGCGCTCGGACTGCTCAACACCCTGCAGATGGCCGCCGCGACGCCGTGGACGGTGGCCTATCCATTGGGACTGGTCCCGGGGGCGATGGCGGGGATGCTTTCGCAGAGCGCGGTGAGCCAGGCGCTGCCCCTACTGGTCCTGGACGGCGGTCTGGTCTTGGGCGCGCTGCTGGCGACGGCGACGGGCGAACGTTACCGGCTGCGCTGGCCGCGGCGCGCGAAAGACGTGCTGGCCGCACTCGTCGGCGGCGTCCTGATGGGCTGGGGGATTCAGCTCGCGCGGGGGTGCAGCATCGGCGGTGGGTTCAGCGCGCTGCCGTCGCTTTCGGTCAGTGGATGGATCTTCTTCCCTTGCCTGTTCTTGGGAGCGTGGGTCGGCGCGCGGGTGATGCGGAGACTCGGATAGCGCAGGTGAGAGGCGCGCCGGCGGAGAATACTATGGAAACCCGGCGCGGCGCGAGAGTCGCGAAAGCTATGCGGAAGACCCCCCTCACACCAACCTCCATAGCCCGACACCCCGCCGCGGTCGCGCTGCTCGGTCTCGCGCTCGCCCTGGGGTGCGCCGCCCCCGCACACGCCTATATCGGCCCCGGCGCGGGATTCGCGGTGCTCGGCTCGTTCCTGGTGGTGCTGGCCGCGATCTTCCTCGGCGGGGTGGTGCTGCTGACCTGGCCGGTGCGGTTTCTGATCCGGCGACGGCGACAGGGGAAGGCCTACGCGAAGAGCCAAGTGGATCGCGTCATCATCTTGGGCTTCGACGGCATGGACCCAGGGATCGTGGACCGGATGCTGGCGGCCGGGAAGCTGCCGCACTTCGCGAAGCTGCGAGAGACAGGGACGTACACCCGCCTCGCCACCTCCTGCCCGGCGATGTCGCCGGTGGCGTGGTCCTCGTTCATGACCGGCGCGGGGCCGGGGCGACACGGGATCTTCGACTTCCTCACGCGCGACCCACGCACCTACCTCCCCGATCTCTCCTCGGCGCAGATTCGCCCGCCCCGCCGGATGCTGAAACTAGGTCAGTGGCGGATTCCGCTGAGCCGGCCGACACTGCGCTTGCTGCGGCGGAGCAAGCCGTTCTGGACGGTGCTCGGCGAGCACGGGATCTTCTCCACGGTGCTGCGCGTGCCGATCACCTTCCCGCCGGAGCGGTTCCACGGGCTGCTGCTCTCGGGGATGTGTGCGCCCGACCTGCGGGGGACGCAGGGGTCGTTCACGTTCTTCACGACCGCGGACGGATCGCCGGGGGAGCACGTGGGCGGAGAGCGGATTCGCGTGACTTGGGAGAGCGGCTCGGCGCGGGGCGCGCTGCCAGGGCCGGCGCGGTTGTCGCGCGACGGCGAACCGGCCACCGCGCGGTTCTCGCTCACACCGGACGGCAACGGCGGCGCGCGGCTCGCCATCTGCGGACAGCAGGTGAAGTTGGAACAGGGGCGGTTCTCGGGGTGGACGCCGGTGCGCTTTCGCCTGGGGCCGGGGATGCAGGCGAGCGGGATCTGCCGCTTCTACCTGAGGCAACTCAAGCCGGAGTTGGAGCTCTACGCCTCGCCGGTGAACATTGACCCGGAGCAACCGGCCCTGCCGGTGTCGCATCCGGCCGCGTACTCAGTCTATCTCGCGAAACGGCTGGGCCGGTTCGCGACGCTGGGCCTGGCGGAGGATACGTGGGCCTTGAACGAGGGGGTGCTGGAGGGGGCGGCCTTCCTGGAGCAGTGCCAACTGCTCTTCGCGGAGCGAGAGGCGATGCTCTTCAACGCGCTACGCAACGCGCGCCAAGGATGCGTGATCTGCGTGTTCGATACCACCGACCGCGTGCAGCACATGTTCTGGCGGGAGCAGCAAGGCGGCGAGTTTGCGCAGGCTATCGAGGACTCGTACGCGCAGGCCGACGCGGTGTTGGGCAAGGTGATGGCCGAGTTGGGGCCGCGGGACGCGCTGGTGGTGATGTCGGATCACGGATTCACCGCCTTCCGGCGAGGAGTGAACCTGAACGCGTGGTTCAGGGAGAACGGCTACCTCACCCTGAAGCCCGGCGCGACCGGCCAGGCGGAGTGGCTGCGCGAGGTGGATTGGGCGAACACCAGGGCCTATGCAGTTGGGCTGGGCGGAGTCTATCTGAATATTAAGGGTCGCGAGGCGCAGGGGATCGTGGCGCGCGCCGACGCGGCCGCGCTGAAGGCGGAACTTGTCGCGAAGCTCTCCGGCCTGCGGGATGAGGAGACGGGTGAGGTGGCGATCAACTGTGCGCACGACACCGCCGCGGTCAGCCCCGGCCCCTATGCGGACGCCGGCCCCGACCTGGTGATCGGGTACGCGCCGGGCTATCGCGCCTCCTGGGACGCGGCCCAGGGCCGAACGGGCGGGCCGGTGTTCGAGGACAACACGCGGCACTGGAGCGGGGACCACTGCGTTGATCCGGGCTGCGGGCCGGGCGTGCTGTTCAGCAATCTTACGCTAGACGGTAGGGCGGGCATCACGGACATTGCGCCCACCGTGCTCTCGCTCTTCGGCGTGGCGGCGCCGGGGTATATGCAGGGGCGGTCGTTGCTCCGCAAGGATGGCGCGGATGAGTAAGAAAGACAGGCAATCAGGCCGACGTTTCGACCCGGCCAAGCGCGAGACGTTGAAGAAAATGGCCGCGCTCGGGGCCTTGGCCCTGGTGGACTCGGCCGCGCTGGTGGGGTGTGGTCGCCCCCGCGCGCGCTCGCACGAGCGCAAGGTCATCTTCGTCGGCCTGGACGGATTGGACCCGCGGCGCATCGCGCAGATGATGGCCCAAGGCCGGCTGCCGAACATGGCAAAGCTCAGGAAGATGGGTGGCTTCAGCCCGCTCACTTCCACTATCCCGCCGCAGAGCCCGGTCTGCTGGGCGACGTTCACCACCGGCCTGGACCCTGGCGGGCACGGGCTGTACGACTTCATCCACCGCGACCCGGCGACCTATCTGCCCTACTTCTCCATCGCCCGCACCGAGCCGCCGCACCGCACGCTCTCGGTGGGCTCGTGGCGCGTGCCGCTCTCCCACGGCAAGGTGGAATCACTGCGCAAAGGTCGGCCGTTCTGGGAGATCTTGGGTGAGGCCGGAGTGCCGTGCGCGATCTACCGCGTTCCCTCCAACTATCCGCCGCATGACAATGGGTCAAAGCAGCTCGCCGGCCTCGGCGCGCCGGACCTGCGGGGCACCTATGGCGAATGCACCTATGTCACGGACGGGCCTGTGACCGAGCAGCAGCGCGCGACCGGCTCCACCGTAGAAGTCACCCTCTCGAATGGCCGCGTGCGGACGCGCCTGGAGGGGCCGGCGAACACGCTGCGCGCCGACGCGCCCGCCTCGGGCGTGGACCTGACCATCTGGCTGGATCGCGACCACAAAGCCGCCAAACTCGCGGCCTCTGGGCAGGAGGTAGTCCTACGCGAGGGCGAGTGGAGCGAGTGGGTTCCGCTCCAGTTCGAGATGATGCCCCACGTGCAGAGCGTCAGCGGCGCCTGCCGCTTCTTCCTCAAGCAGGTCTCGCCGCACCTCAAGCTCTACGTCACCCCCATCAACGCGGACCCGCTCGATCCCGCCATCCCCATCAGCGCGCCGCCGGATTTCGTCACGCAATTGGCGGAGAAGCATGGGCGGTTCTACACGCTGGGTTTCCCGGAGGATGTGAGGGCGCTACGTGCCGGCTTGTTGGATGACGCGGATTATCTCCATCAGGTGCACGGCTCGGTGGACGAGGAGGTGCGGTTGTACGGAGCCGCGCTGAACGACTTCCGCCGCGGGCTGCTGTGCTACTACTTCTCGGCCACTGATCGGCACCAGCACATGTTCTGGCGGACCATGGACCCGAAGCACCCGGCCTATGACGCGAAGGCCGCGCGCGAATTCGGCACGGTGATCGAGACCACGTACGAGATGTCCGACCGGCTGGTGAAGATGGCCCTGGACGCGGCCGACGGGGATACGACGTTGCTCGTAATGTCCGACCACGGCTTCGGGCCGTACTACCGTTCCTTCAACGTGAACGCCTGGCTGGCGCAGCACGGTTACCTCGTCGGCAACGGGCCGTGGGAGGGAGAGGCCGGCCTCTACTCCGACAATATGCAGTGGGGCGCGACGCGGGCCTATGCCGTGGGGTTCAACGCGGTCTACCTGAACCTTCAGGGCCGGGAGGCGAACGGATCGGTGAACGAGGCCGAGCGCGAGGGCCTCATCGCGCAGTTGTCGCAAGATCTGCTCCGCTCCCGCGACCCGGAGACGGGCGCGCGGATCATCTCGCGCGTCTACACCCGTGCTGACTTCGCGGACGAGGTCGCGGATCGCGCGCCCGATCTCATCGTCGGCTATGCCAGCGGCTACCGCTGCGCCGATGCCTCCGTGCTGGGCGGCGCGGCCGGGCCGGTGGTGGAGGATAACCGAGACAAGTGGAGCGGGGACCATTGTATTGACCGCGCCCTGGTACCCGGAATGTGCGTCGCCAGCAAGCAGATCACCGCGCCGGCCCCCGGCCTGGCGGATGTGACCGCGACGCTGCTGGCGGAGTTCGGGGTGAAGCAACCGGCGGAGATGATCGGGAAACCAATCTGGCAAGGACAACGCGGTTGCTTCGGCACGGCAGTGCCGAAGTGGAATCAGGAGTGATTCAGTGGGGCTTCGGCACTGCCGTGCCGAAGCAATTGAGCCGGTTTGGTAAGGACAGCATTATGTTCGGGCGCAAGATCAAAGTAGACGCCGAGTTGTGGGAGAAGTTGGAGCGCTGCGCGCAGGTCGCGGGTTATTCCTCCACGGAGGAGTTCGTCCGCCACACCCTGGAGCAGGCCGCGGCCGCGGCGGACGAGGCGAACACGGAGGAGGAAGTGAAGAAGCGCCTGCAAGGACTCGGGTATCTGGACTGAGAGAGCGGTGATGACGCGCGCCTTCGATCTCTTCTTCGCACCATTTGCCGGCAGCCCGTGGCTGGGGCTGGCGGCGATCTCGCTCGTCACCGGCGTCGTGGCCCTGCTGGTGTTCCGCTACACCTCGAGCCAGCCGCGCATCCGCGACGTGAAGAGCCAGATCATCGCGCACCTGCTGGAGGTGTGGCTCTACCGCGACGAGATGCGCGTCGTAATCCGCGCGCAGGTCGCGGTGCTGCGCGACAACCTGAAGTACCTGGGCTACGCGCTCGTTCCGCTGGCGTGCATGATCCTCCCCATGGCCGCCTTGCTGGTGCAGGCCGATCTGCGCTACGG
>CAZUGW010000171.1:0-739 GCA_964620055.1 uncultured bacterium | reverse complement strand
CCGACGTAACTTTGGCGGCCCATGCCGGGATCGAGGTCGAGACCCCCGCGGTACGAATGCCGACCGAGGGGGAGGTGGATTGGCGAGTGCGGGCAACGGCGCGGGGGAGTCACGAGTTACGTCTCACGGTGGGCGGCGCGGAGCTGACCAAGACCGTGGTGGTGGGCGAGCGGCTGGCGCGACTCTCCGGCGCGCGTGTGGAAGGAGGAGTACCGCACTTTCTGAATCCCGGCGAGGCGGCGCTGCCCGCGGGCGGCCCGGCGGAGTGGATCAAGGTCACGTACCCCGCGGCGGAACTGAACGTGCTGGGCCGGCGGCTGCACTGGGTCTGGGCCTGGCTGGCGCTCTCGATGGTCTTCGGGTATGCTCTGAAAGGTCCGTTGAAGGTACAGGTATGAGCCTAACATGGGACTAGGCGCGCTGGCCTTACTCGCCCTCTCTGTGAACGTCCCGCTGGGGTACCTGCGGCGGCGCGCCCGGCGCTACTCCTGGCAGTGGTTCGTCTGGCTCCACCTCTCCATCCCGCTCATCGCGACCTGCCGGATTCTCTCGGGACTCGGCTGGGTGGTGGTGCCGTGGCTGATCCTGGCGGCGGTGACGGGGCAGGTGGTGGGGGGGATGGTGCGGTCGTAACGCTCTTGCCAGTGACTACAAAATGTAGTTAAATGACTACAGAATGTAGTCGAGGTGAGCGCGATGCGAAGTCCGCTTCTCGAGGGATTGTTGGGACGACACACGG
>CAZUGW010000170.1:0-7146 GCA_964620055.1 uncultured bacterium | reverse complement strand
GGAAGGCCTTCCAGAGCTACGTGGAGCGGTACCCGCGGGCGCAGTCAGCGCGGGATCGGATGCTGCTCGTTGACCAGTTAATCCACGCCTTTCACGTGATGCTGGTGGTGTGGTCGGAGGCACCGCAGCCTTCGCGCCCGGCTTGCCCCAATCTTATAGACGACAAGCTCAGCGAACTCGTCCCCTTCCTCGATTCGCTGGCCTATGGAGACGGCACCCCGCCGGAACGCCGCGCGACCCGCGAAGCCTGGCGGCAGGCGCGGGAGGCGATGGAGCAGTTCTACCGCGAGATCCAAAACCGGCCGCGGGGGCGGCCGTGGCAGCGGAGGGAGGGGGATTGAGGGGGAGGAGAGGGAGGAGTCGAGAAGTCGAACGGCCCTTGTAGGTGATGATCCTTCGCATAACTCGCACCCGAGCTTCGCTCGGGGTTACGAGTCCCCTTCCCCTTCGCCAAGGCTCAGGGTCAGGGCTTCGGCGGAATGACAGCTTTGGTGGTTCTCGTGCAGAAGGCCCTACCCTCCCCACTCCCCGCACCGCCTCCGATAGTGCAGGTAGTTCGCGTAGCTCACCTCCTCCGGCACGCCGTGATCGCAGGTGGGAATGTACCCGCCGCGGGCGCGCATCGGGGGTAGCACCCGCTCCAAGTAGGCGTCTATCTCGGCCGGGGTGGTGGCGAGGACGCGTTTGTCTATGCCCCCGGACATGACAAGACCGGGGTACTGCTGCCCGAGGGCGACGACATCGCATCCCGAGGCCACCTCGAAGGGCGACATCACGTCCATCCCGAGCTCCTGGTAGAGCGGGATCACGGAGGGCGCGTGGCCGTCGGTGTCGAGGTGGAAGAAGAGGTGACGGTTGGGGTCGAGTTGCCGGGACTTGACGTTGTCCACGAGTTGGCGGTAGTAGGGGAAGAGGAACTCGCGGATCATCTGCGGTGAGATGAGCGGGCCGCTCTTGTAGCAGATGTCCTCCCCGAAGAAGATCTGGTCGAAGGTGACGTGTTGCTGGTGGCGCGCGGTGACGGCGTCCCCGAGCTCGAGCCAGGCCTGCAGACACTCATGGACGAGGTCGGGTTGGTCGTAGAAGGCGAGGAGCAACTCCGTCGGCCCGATCAGGCTGCGGAGGTACATGTAGGCCCCGGCGATGCGCTGGGTGATGATCCTCCCCTGCCCCGCGGCGGCCACCGCCTCGCGCATGCGCGCGTCGAGGTCGGCGTAGCGCTCCGGGGTGGTCGGGTCGAGTCGCCACAGCACGCTGTCCCGCCAGGTCTTCAGGTCCTTGACGGGGTGATCGAGATACTCCGGCATGAACCCGGTGCGGCGGCCCTTGAAGCAGAGCAGGAGGCGGCCGGCGTAATCCTGCACTACCTCGTACTCGCCACGATCCTCCACCACTTTGGGGTCGAAGCTCGGCCAGAACTCGGCCTCGCACCAACCCAGCCCGCCCAGCCCGTGCTCACCTGGAGGATCGAACCCGAACAACTCCTCCCAGGGCACGTCCTGCGGCATGCCCTCGGTCTTCCACCGCTCCAGTCCGAAGTAGCCGAACTCCTTGTGGTAGAGCGGCGCGCCGGGGGTGAGGGCGTAGGTATCGCGGAGCTTCCGCGCACCGGGGGCCAGGCGATCCCGGGGTACCATCGCGTGCACGCCATCTGCGGGGGGAGGTGTTCTCATCTCACTCCTGCCAGGATCTGATGGCAGCCCTATTCGGCAGAGCGAGGGGAGTTCCCCGCAGACAAGCGGGGGCGACCCGTCGCTGGGCCGCCCCCATTGCGCCGCGCCGATGGAAACGCTTTACGGCGTCGTAATCACCACCTCATTCGTATGTCCCCCGTCGCCGGAGGCGCTGTAGGCGATCACGCGATAGGTGTACTTGGTCTTCGTGACGCAGCCGGTGTCGGTCCAGGTGACGGCCCCGGCGCCGGCCGTGCCCGCGGTGATGAAGCCCGTGGTCTCGTTGCTGAGGCGCTCGATGCGATAGCCCGTGGCGAGGTTGCTGTCATTGGTCCAGTTCAGCCGCACGCTGGTCGCGGAGAGCGCGGTGGCGGTGAGACCGTAGGAGGGCAGCGGGGCCACGCCCGTGCTCGCGCTGTACTCGTACGGGCCGATGTCAATGTTGCCGGAGATGCTGCGGGTGATGTAGCTGGTCGGGTAGACCGGCTCTTTGTCGGGCAGCGGGGAGACGGAACTGCTGCCCGCGTTGAGGCACTGGGAGTTGGAGAGCAGATGGAAGTTGCCGTTGAGATTGTCAATTACTCCCGGGGTCGTGCCCAGCACCCAGGTCGTCAGCGCGCCGCGGTTGATGGAATCCGTCGCCCCCCAGTTGTTCGTTCCCGTGAGGCTGAGGCCCTCGTTGCCGTAGAAGATATCCACCGCCGCGACGCCGTTGTTGTCGAAGGTGTTGTTGTTGACGATCGCGGATTCGGCCGTGCCGATGTGGAGGAAGGTGTTGTTGGCCGAGCCGGCCCGGACATAGTTATTGACGAAGGTCAGGGTACCGCCGCCGCGGTCGCCGAAGTAGATGATCTGGTAATCGTTGTTGGTGCCCGCGCCCGGCTTGAGGATGACGTTGCCCATCACCGTGGCGTTCTGCACGCCGCTTCCCTGCATCATGTCCAGTTCGTAATTCCCGTTGCGAAACACGGTGTTGTACAGGAAATCGAGGTTGATGGTTGACCGGTCCTTATAGCCCAGCCCGGCCTTGCAGTGGTGCCAGGTGTTGTAGCGGACCACGTTGGGGCCGCCGTTGATGTAGGCGTTGTGGTAGAACTGGTCGGTGGGGTAGCCGTTGTAGCACCACTCGGAGTTCTGGATCGTCAGGTTGGTGCTGTTGTCCGAGGCATAGATCCCGTGGCCGCAGTCGTGGACATAGACGTTCTGCACGGTGGTGTAGTTGGCGCCATAGGTGTAGATGCCGCCTGAGTTCGACCATTGCCCGAACGTCTGGCTGCAGTTCTTCAGTTCCAGGTTGTCCACGATGATGTAGGCGTTCACCACGTTGATCAACGCGTGGCTCAGAGGGAGTTGGTTCTTGCGGACCCCTTCTCCGCTGATCACCGGCTTGGGCGTGCCCTCGCCGCGAATGGTGATCGGAGCCGAGGCGGTGCCGCTGTGGGTGGTCTTCATCACGCCGTCAACGTGATAGACGCCGGAACCGTAGACGAGGGCGTCACCTGGGACCGTCGCATCGAACGCGGCCTGGGCGTTCGCATACAGCGTGTACTGCCCGTTGTGGTAGAGATAAGTGCCGTGGTTGAGGGCGAACGCGCCACTGGCGAGGCCGAGGCAGCAGACAACGAGGCACAGCGCGACATCGAGCTTGCGCAGCATAGGGAAATCCCTCCTGTGGGAGCTGTGGGCGTGAAGGCAGGCGCGATCTGAATCATCCGTAAGACGCGCTCCTCCGTCACCTCCTTCCTGTTCCCTGTGCAGCGCTGTCGGGTGTCCTCGCGCGGCGCGCCTGTCCCTCGCCCTCTTGGGCGCGAATCTAGCACGCGCCCCATCGCGCGTCAAGCAGACGAGCGGGGGCGGGAGGGATGATGCCCTCCCTGCCAGAAGCCTCTCTCCTGGAGGATCCAGGCATGACTATCCGCGACGCGCAAGCGCTCCGACAGGCCGTTCACACGACCGTCCACGATGTCCAGCTCACCGACGTCCACACCCATCTCTACCCTCCCAGCTTCGGCGGGCTGCTGCTCTGGGGCGTGGACGAGCTCATCACCTACCACTACCTCATCGCGGAGACCCTGCGCTGGGTGGACCTGCCCTATGAGGACTACTGGAAGCTCTCGACGCGCGCGCAGGCCGACCTCATCTGGCGCACGCTGTTCCTGGAGCATAGCCCTTACTCTGAATCGTGCCGCGGGGTGCTGACCACCCTGTCGCGCCTGGGGCTGGACGTGGGAGCGCGGGACCTGGAGTCCTACCGGCGTTACTTCGCCGACAAGACCGCGGAGCAGTACGTGGATATCGCATTCGCGCTCGCGGGAGTGAAAGAGGTCGTGATGACCAACGACCCCTTCGACGACGCCGAGCGCGCGGTGTGGCTGGCTGGCGTTCCCGTGGACCCGCGCTTCAAGGCCGCCCTGCGCCTCGACGCGCTACTCAACACGTGGCCTACGGCGTGCGAGAAGCTCGCGGCGTGGGGCTACAAGGTCAAGCCGGTGTTGGGCGAGGCGACCTTCAAGGAGGTGCGCCGTTTCCTCACCGACTGGGCGCAGCGCATGTCGGCGCTCTACATGGCCGTCTCCCTTCCGCCCACGTTCGTGATGCCGGAGCAGTCGGATCGCGCGGCGCTGATCGAGGAGTGCGTACTGCCCGTGAGTCGGGAGTTGAACGTACCCTTCGCGATGATGATCGGCGTGACGAAGCTCGTCAACCCCGACCTGCAGCTCGCCGGTGACAGCGTCGGCAAAGCGAGCATCGAGACCGTCGAGTATCTCTGCGCGCACTATCCCAAGAACAAGTTCCTGGTCACCATGCTCTCCCGGGAGAACCAGCACGAGCTCGCCGTGGTCGCGCGCAAGTTCCGCAACCTGATGCCCTTCGGGTGCTGGTGGTTTCTGAACAACCCGAGCCTGGTTGCGGAGATCACGCGGCTGCGCTTTGAACTGCTGGGTGCGAGCGTCCTCCCGCAGCACTCCGACGCGCGGGTGCTGGATCAGCTCATTTACAAGTGGCAGCACTCCCGCCGCATCATCGCCGACGTGCTCTACGACAAGTATCGCGATCTCATGGACACGGGTTGGATCCTGGACGAGGCCGAGATCGCGCGCGATGTCGAGGCCCTCTTCGGCGGGAACTTCTGGGCCTTCCTGAAGCGGGAGCTGTAGCCGCCGCCCTTACGCCTTGGGCCACCAGCGGCGCTGGGCGACGACCCCAAGTTCGGCGCAGAAGATCATGATGTAGGCCGAGTAGTAGATCCAGAGCAGCAGCACTACCGCGCCGGCGAGGGGGCCGTAGAGCCGGCCGTAGCGGCTGCTGCCCGCCACGAGGATCGAGAAGAGGTAGCGCGAGAGCAGCCACAGCACCGCCGCGGGGAGCGCGCCGGCCAGCGCGGCGCGACTGCTCACCAGCCCGGCCGGCAGGAAGCGATAGAGCAGGAAGAACGTGAGCGCGGCCAGGGCGCCGCTGACGAGATAGGGCAGCGCGGAGCCGAGGAAGTGAAAGAAGTGCACATACGGCGCTAGCGCGCCGAGGCCGGCCCCGCCCGCGCTCACCGCCCCCACTAGCCAGGTGAGGGCCATGTTCAGCACGAACAGCGCCCCGCCGACGAACAGGCAGAGGAGGCCGGCGAGGCGCTGGCCCACGAAACCGCGCCGGGGCTCGCCAATCCAGATCGTGGTGAGGATGGAGGAGAGGAGCGCGAACAGGTTCACGCTCGACCACAGCAGCCCCAAGGTGCCGACCACGTTGACGAGCAGGCGGCGGCTCTCGCTATAGCTGCGTAAGGCGTCCAGCACCTGTTGGCTGACGCCTGGGAGCGCCTGCTGCATCGCCTCCGCGACGTGCGTGTAGGCCCGCTCCGAGCCGAGCACGTGACCGAACACGGAGAGGGCGAGCAGCGCGATGGGAATCAGCGCCAGAGACGTGAAGAACGCGACGGCGCCGGCGATCACGGAGCCCGCGTCCTTCGCGAACTCGCGATGGGCGTCGCGGAGCAGGAGCCAGACCTCGGGGAGCGCGGTGCGCATCGGCGACAGAGTGTCACGCGGGTGAGCGGTTGTCAAGGACGGGGGGGCGCCGGCTGCGCCGAAGCCGGCCTCGTTCACGTCTTCAGGTCCCGGCTTTGCCGCTATTCTGCAAACGGCAAGGCCAGGTTCTGCGGAGGTGACAAGTCGAAACCCATCCTGGTAGTACTGGGTGGGTAAGACACATTCCCAAGCACACGGCAACCCAATCTCCCCTCGTACCATTCGATGCGTTCGTACTTCGCATCAACGAGGAGGAACCGACAGCCGACGTGAGGCGCGATATGGAACTTCGCGATCGCGACAGCTTGATCGAAAAGCCACACTCCTATCCCTTGTCCACGGCATCTCTCGTCTACTGCCAATCTTCCTAACAGTATTACTGGCGCTGTCCGCGCGCTGCCCATGGCATCGAGCCCAGTGTCCGCCTTCAATCCTCTCGAGAGTTCCTCATAGCGAACCAGTCCGCATGACAGGGAGAAGAAGCCAACCAGATGACTCCTCTCCCATCCAAGGTATACTCGCGCGAGTCCTTGTTTCACGTACCTCAGGGCATCGTCAACCAGGAAGTCGCGCAAGTCCTCTGCGTCATTACAGGAGAACCCCGCCACTTCACCAGGGGCAGGGTCCTGCAGTTGCATGAGATGGCGACTCGGAGCGTTCATCAACGCGCGTCGGAGTGGCTTCCTTGGGAAGCTCCCAACTTCAGCCCTTCCTGGTACAACTTTTCTGCCCTCTTCAGCGTCTCCAGCGCGGCAGGCGACGGACGAGCCTCCAGAAGCTCCCTGAAGGCTTTCTCCGGGTCCTCGCACCTAATGACGCACTCGAACTCAAGTGGTTTGGCCATGGCCGTTCTCCTCAGCAACTAGCTCATATCACCATCCCAACTCAATGTTACCCAGACTATCCTCTGTGTCAGGCATGGCGTCAATGTATAATTGCCTTACCTCTGGCAATACCTTACCAGCACCTGTCACACCAGTTCCTGAGATACCTCTGTCTTCCTTTTTCGTCCAATGCCCTCGCGTTCAAGCTGACCCACTACCGAACCCCGACCGTGCCCTCCACCATCGCCTCCGCCAGCACCTGGTCGGACAGGCTCCGCTTCGCCTCCAGCATCACCAGCCGCGAGAGGAGGAGGGAGACGGTGGACTCGGCCCCGCGGTTCTGGTTCACCCCGCCCTCCATCAGCGCGTCGAAGCAGCCGCCGGTCTCGGGGTCATAAAGCGAGGCGCCCTGCACGTTCCGGCCGTAGAACCACTCCAGCGAACGCCAGGCCCAGCGCAGATACTGCGTCTGCCCGGTGGCCTCGTACCCGGCCAACGAGGCCTCCACCATGGTGCCGGCCTCGATGGGCTGCTGGCTGAAAACCGCACGTTCGCCGCCGCGCCGGAACCAACCCTGATTCCCTATGAAGTCAAAGTATGGGTCGTGAAACGTCGTGCCCAGCAAAAACT
>CAZUGW010000169.1:1556-7150 GCA_964620055.1 uncultured bacterium | reverse complement strand
CCGCGTGGTCCGCGATCATGCCGATGGCGGCCAGCAGCGGAATGACGAACACCAGGAGTATGACCACCGTCATGAAGGCCACCGCCGGGCCGCGCCGGCCCCCGATCCAATCGCTCTTTGAGTCCATGACGCGCGACGATCCGTGCGGCGCATAGCCGACGTATCGGACCCGAATCCGCCGCTGCCCCGGCATTCCCAGCAGCCGCGCCAAACGGTCGAGTCGTGGAAGCGTCACGTCGAATGTCCCGGATCGCATATCCCTTCTCCGAAGTCCCCTCGGCTACGCTGCCATTCCTACCCGATGCATCGGCCGCTCCTCCGACCAGTGCCTCCCCTCCTCACCGCGCCCTGCTCCCCTGCTGGCCTCGTGCCCCCGGGCGCCGCCCCGATCACCATCAAAACCTACCGTCACCTAGTGCTGACCGAGCTGGACGCGCCCGCGGTCTCGTGACGCTCTCGATGACGCCGCGCCGCGAGGCGACCGTCACCAACCCGTGACAGCATGGCCCGGCTCTTGACAGCCTCGACGCTTGTGACGCGGGTGACGGTATTCCCCACACCTTCACGCCTCTACCGCCGGCCGCGGCCGCCGCCCCTGCCGCGGTAGCTGCCACCGGCGCACCAGGATGCTGGCGAGGGCATTATGAATGGCTACGTAGCACGCCCCCGCTACCATGATTAGAGAAGAATCGCCCCCCTCCGGGGCGGTTCTTTTTTGTGCGTATCGGGTGCCGACGTTCCGAAGTCGAAGAGAAGACTTCGCGTCCGAGGGCAATCCAGAACCCTCTGGAGCCAAATCCGTGGTCGCAGGTTGGTATCGGGTTCCACCGCCCCGATCAGGGCCGAGATCCCCGTCCAGTGCGGGCACCGCGTAGAGATAGGCCGTCCCGGTCCGCGAGGCGGGGTCGAACTCAATCTCCCGCACGAACGCGCGGAGGAAGACCCGCTTCTCCTCCACCGTCCCATGCTGCGCGATCTGCTCCACTTGCGGGGCCAGCGCCAAGGCCGCCTGGGCGAGTTCGGCGGCCTGGCTGTCCCGGCCCTGGCGTTCCAGGAGCGCCTCCTCCTGCTGCTTCAACTCCACCGTCTCGTCCTTGAGCTTCGCGATCCGCCGGTCCACGTAGTCCCGGTTGGTGGCCGTCAGGTTGTCGAGCAGGTTCTCGATGGCGGCCTCGATGTCGGCCTGGCGCTGGCGCACCGTGGCCAGTTCCGTGGCGTCGAACCGGTCGCCGCCCGCGACCTCCTGCTCAATCATCTCTCGCAGCTTCTGCTCGGCCCCGCGCTCCAGATAGCCGCGCACGATATGGGCGATCTGCGCGAACACCCACTCCTCGATCTCCTCCTTGGGGAGCACGTGCCGCTGACAGCAGGACTTGCCCTTGGTGACGTAACCCCCGCAGGCGTAACCGAGGGTCTTCACGGCGCTGCCGTCGTTGCGCTTGCGGCCCTTGTTCGTGGTGTAGCCCTGCCAGGTGTGCCCGCACTGGAGACAGCGAACCAGGCCGGTGAGCAAGAAGGGGGAATGAGCGCCGTGGCCGGTCCGATAGCTGTGTTCGGAGGGATCGCGTTTGCGGGATTCCCGCTTAGCCCCGGCCGCCTGGAAGAGGGTGCGCGAGATTAGCGCGGGATGGGCGTCCTTCACCACCACCCAGTCCTCGCGTCGGTTATGCTCTGGGCCGGCGCCTGGGAGGCGCTTCAGCGGTACCGCCCGTCCCTTTTCGATGCGGTGGAACTTGGCGAAGCTATGGCGGTTCCACACGAAGTCGCCCGTGTAGGCCGGGTTCGTCAGCATGTCCCGGATGGTGGTCATGGCCCAGCCATCGCGATGCTTCAGCGACCACTTCCCACCGCGCGGTGACGGCACCCCCTGCTGGTTGAGGCGGTCCGCGATCCCCTTGAAGCCGAGGCCTTCGGTGACATACCAGGAGAAGATGTCCCGCACCACCTGCACCCGTTCCGGGGTGCTGGGCACCAGGCGGCACCGGTCGCGCTTGGAGAGGGTCAGAGACTCGCCGCGAGGGACGACGCGCGTCACGTTCCCGTCCTCATCCAGGAGCAGCTTGCTGAGGTCGTCGTGATAGCGCACCACCATTAGGAACCGGCCATCCAGCGCGCAGTAGGCCAGATCGTAGCCGTAGGGGGGCATGCCGCCGGACCACCAGCCCTCGCCGCTGCGCGACAGCAGGCCCCGGATGGTCACCTTGGAAAGCTCCCGCGATTCGTTGCGGGCCTGCCACTGCTTCACGGGTCGGATCAGGTCGTCGGTGTCGTCGCCATTGAAGCCCTCGGAGGTGTAGACCACCTCCACCCCGGCCCTCCGCAACTGGAACCGGAAGAAGCCGGCCTCGTCATTGTCCAGGCGGCCGAAGCGCTTCACGTCATAGACCAGCACATGCTGGAACGGGCAGCCCGAGGCCGTCGCGTCGGCGATCAACTGCAGAAAGGCCTTCCGCTCGTCGCTGGTGGTGCCGGAAATGGCGTCGTCCACGTACCAGTCCAGTACCTCGAAGCCACGCTCCGCGGCATAGCGTTCGATGGCCTGGCGCTGGTCGCCGATGCTCTGCTCCTGGCGGTCAGTGGCGCGGCGGAGGTAGCCGACCGCGGGCCGGTAGCTGGTGAGTCTGTCTGGTACGATCATGTCATGTCCTCCCCTGGGCTCGGATTGGGATGCATTCATCGCTCTGGGGGCCGATGCAGTCAAGCAGAACCTGGCCCTCCACCTGGGTCTGGGCCGCACGGACGGCCCAGGCCGCGAGGAGACGGAGGGCATCGTGGATGGCGTGCTGCTGACGGCTGGTTAGCGGTATCAGTTCGGTCTGCAACGCGAAACCCAGGGAACGCGTCACGACTGGATTCCGCCCGGAGCCCGAAGGCCCAGAATTGGGCTGGTTCATGGGTGCCGTCTCCTGTGAGAGGGGTCTTTCCCCACTCCTCTCTCTCTGCGTGGCAAACTCGCCTCGAAAGTGCCTCTTCATTGCCGTGGCCCCCGAAACTGAGAGGACCGTCCAATCAGCCGGAGGCACCTCTTCTGGGCCTCGCTCACCGTTCGCACCTTGGGCTGGCCCCCGGGCTGCCAGGGTCGCCACGCAAACAGCGCGCAATCCACAGCCCCACAGTCAGTCCGATCGCCGGGCTGGCAGTGGCGACAGTAGGCCACCACGAGGGTTTTGCTCACCCGCCGCCGTCTGGCCTGTCGGAAGGGGGAGGCCGCATAGAGTGGGCACACCTGGGACTGACAGTCGAAGGCTCTTCGCCCCGTAGTGGCCCCTTGGCAGTCGAGGCAGAAGCGCCGCACACAGGCCGCGATTGTCGGCGGTGAAGCCCTGCGGTGAACTGGTCTGATCTGCTCCATCATCCCGCACTCCCCACAAGAGCCTGCAGGCGAGCGGACTCGCGGCCCTCTTCCGCTTTGGCTTCCGCCCAGGCCGCGGGGTCGTTAATCTGGCCATCTATCGCCATGTGAATCATCCCTTTGAGTACGTCAGGTGGAAGCGCGTCCAACTCCACCGTATCGCTCCCATGCTCAGCCACGAAACGCGGGGTGCGGGAATCCGTGGACTTCGCTGGTGCCGGGGGGAGGCGGTACTCGGCGATCTGCCCCTGGGTCAGGGCGATCTGGTCAAGGCCGACTTCGGCGGCCCACGTGTTCCGCAGTTCGTCGGCCACGCACCGCGGTATGTCCTGGCCGGAGGGGTCGAAGTCGCCAAAGTAGAGGATGTGCTCGGTTCGCTTCGCCGCCTCCACCAGGCACGAGACAGAGGGATAGCCCCGGCAGACTTGCAGCACTACCCTGTAGCGGCGGCAGACGGGCTCGAAGACCGTGGCCAGAGCCTCCTTCTCCAGCCACACCTCCGGCCTGCGACCCTGGTCCTGCCAGGGGTCACGCCGGTAGGCCCTCTCCATCGTCTTCAGGAAATCGGACAAGTCCGACCAGGTGTTCGGGAGGATGGGTTCGCGGGTGAGATCACAGAAAGCGGCCGCGTCGAGCAGCCCCTGCTTGCGCCAGTGCGTCAGCAGGGCACATAGGTTCTTGTACTCCCGGAATACGTTGGGGATAGACTGCGCGGCCACGAGGCGGTAGTAGAGCTGCCGGACTGTGATCCGGCCCTCATACTCGGACAGGATAGACTTGCAGGTTTCCAGCAGGGCCGCGGTCTTAGCTCTCATCGACGCCCCCGACCGCCGACCCGATCCAGTCGCAACTGCGGGTGGACACTTATGGAGATGTCCAGGGGGTGGACACCCATCGGAAGTGCCCTAATATGAAACAGAATGAAAGAGTGACCCGAAGGGGCCGTGGCCGTTCTCCGCGGTTCTCCAGGGGTGTGGGGAGGTATAGGGCAGGTCAGCGTGCTCACCACTCTTCCTCCTCCGTGGCCCCGGGGAACACGGCCTTCACCGCGGCAACGAGTGCGTCACCGGGAAAGAGCCGCATGACACGCATGCCGAGGGGCGACCGGCCCTCCAGCGCGGTCTCCGTGTGGGCCTTGCCGCGCGTCCATTCAATCCAGCCGGCCGCCTGCATCGCAGCCAAGTCGCGACGGACGGTCGCACGGGCGATGGGGAGGGGGAACTCGGCCTCCAGCTGCCGCTCCGAAGTCCACAACTCTCCGCCAGGGTGACCGCGCTCCACTTCAAGTTTGGCGGGAAGCAGATACAGCAGAGAACGTCGAGTCGCCGCCAGCTTTCTCCAGCCCTTCGGCACCCCGCGGCGTAGGTGCAGGTGCAGCAGGTGCATCGCGCCGACGAGACTGGCGATGCGCCGACGGTTCGGTCTCACGACGCGGCGGCTGATGTACAGGCAGGTGAATCGGTTCTCCGGGTCTGCGTCCGCGCCATACGGACAGAACTCCAGCAGCGGCGAACTGCGCCTGACGCAGCCAAAGCCCAGAATTCTGCGCCCGCTCTCCTTCTGCCGGTAGACGGAGCGCACTGCGGCTCGCGCCTCGCCGTCCGTGAAGCGATGGTCGGCCAGCGGGGGCTGATCGCACTTGCCGACATACCAGCCAAGATAACTCAGGGCATCTTCCTGGCTAACCCCGAGCTTTGCGAGTTCGTAGGCGATCACGCCCGCGATATGCGCGCGCCTGGGCTGAGGCTGACCTCCGATGAGGGCGAGGCACGGCTTGATCTCGTCCTTGGGCACGCCCAAGCGAGTCGCAAGCAGCCCGCGTTGCACCTCCGCGTTGTGCTGCTTGGCCTCCCGCTCCCGGGCCGGGGCGGACGCGCGTGGCGCAGTGTCCTCGTGTGTTGCCATCATGCTCAACGCTCACTACGGCCGGGCCGCGCTCCTGAGGGGTGAGCGCCCTCCTAGTGCACTAGGGGAGACGCGGCCCGGCCGATCTCGATTCCGGCGTTTCCGGAGGGCATTGGTCTCGCCAGCTTGGGAAAGAGCCGTCCAGCCGCGAACGAACTGCCGCGAGGCCTCGCCTCTTCGCCGGACCGACTGCGAGTTCTCAGTTGCCGCTCTCCGTGCTGGCTGCGCATCACTACCAGTGCTCCCCGTCTGCTCACATTCTGCCGCAGGCCGAATGGTGGTGCATGGGAGAAGTGTGGGAGTTATCTGGGTTTTGTGGGGGAGTGCTCAGCGGAGA
>CAZUGW010000169.1:867-1546 GCA_964620055.1 uncultured bacterium | reverse complement strand
CGGCCCTCGGAGGGAAGCGGAACGGTCGTGAAAAAGGCTAGCTGAGAGAGATCTGCAGCGGCGTCGACTGCAGCCGATGGCCCACCTCACGTCTTGCGGTGATGAGCTGAGTCCCACTACCGGGCTCGATAGCGTTGAACGCGTTCCGCAGTTGACTCACAGTGTCATCAACCTGACGGAGGTACACGCGCGGCTTCTGTCCTCCAGCGGACCAGAGGGCGTCGTAGATGGCTTCCCGAAGAACCCAGCCTCCGCCCTCTTTGGCAACCTGCTGAGCCAAGAGCACCAGCAACCGGAACACGCGCGCCGACAGAGACAGGTCCTTCCCGCGGAACTGAGCTTGGTAGCTTTCCTGCCGGATGGACAACACTATCAAGGAGCTGGCCGCAGATCCTGGCCGCGCCACAGTGAGGCGGCGTTGACCACGACGGATCGCATCGGTGATCGCCCGCTTTGCCACCTTTAGATCGCCGGCCGCGATACTCAGCACTCGGGAAAGAGGAACCACCTCGGGGCCTTCGCCAAACACCCCCTGTGCGGGAGTATCGGACAGAGTGAGCACGACGGGAAGCGGGCACTCTTGGAACGGGTCAGGCTGAATGAAGACGCCCCTCGCATCGTCGCGCCGCGTGCCGCGCGCCAGGAACACATCTGCGCGGGTGTCGCGGACCACCACCTG
>CAZUGW010000169.1:0-857 GCA_964620055.1 uncultured bacterium | reverse complement strand
CAACCACCACAACCGCGCCGCTACCACCTCCTTGGCTTGGCGCGATCCACCCAGCAGTAGCGCCAGCGAGTTCGCAAGGTGGCGCACGTCCACAGTCCACCGCCGCAGGCTCTCCAGGGGAACCTCCATCGGCTCCATGTCCTCGCGCTGGTCGCAGTAGATCATCGCCCGTGTCTCGTCGCCCTCGCCAATGATCTCCACTTCCTTGAGGCACTGCATATCACATCCGGGGCAGACGATCACCCTGGCCGGGGTGTCTTCCCGCAGCAGCCCGAGCGCGGTCAGCGTCTCGCGCGATCCTCCCGGCCAGGCCGCCACCTCGTCCGCGCTGAACAGCGCCGCGGCCGACGCGTCAGCTCGCCTCAGAACCCGTCTCAGTGCTTCCAGAGACATCGATCCCCCACCGCCTCAGATAATCAGATAATCGCGGGCGAGCTTGTGCTTCCGGTCCTGCTTCAGATTGCACAGGTCCGGGGAGGTAACATCAAAGCTGAGCGTCTCCGTACCGCCTCGCCGGTTCGAACGGAAAACGAACTGGAAGCGGGCCTGCGTGACCTGCACATTCTCAAGCGGCATGCGCTGCTCGCCCACCACTTTGTCCAGAAGGTCCCAGATTGCCTCTTGATTCCCGCTCGCGTTGACTTCCAACGTGATCCGCTCGTTCGCTTTCTCCTCTTCCTTCGTCTGCCCCTTGACGGACAGCCGGAGCTTTGAAAGACGTACCTTGTCAATGCCGTCTGCCGGATCGAAGGGGAAGGTGAAGCCCCGGTGCTTCAGGCCGTCCAAGTCAAATACGATCCCACCCTTAGAGACTCTAACATAACCTCATCTGTAGGACGTTGTGAGTGATGAGTGCC
>CAZUGW010000168.1:0-7179 GCA_964620055.1 uncultured bacterium | reverse complement strand
GACGATATCACCGACCCGGCCCCGGCCACGGCGATGGCCCACCTCGACGCCACCACGGTGCTGGAGCGGCGCATCGCGGAGCGCGGCATCTATCCCGCGGTGGACCCGCTGCGCTCCACCTCCCGCATCCTCGACCCCGCGGTAGTGGGGGAGGAGCACTATCAAGTCGCCCGGCGGGTGCAGGAGATCTTGCAGCGCTATAAGGACTTGCAGGACATCATTGCCATCCTGGGCATCGAGGAACTCTCCGACGAGGACCGCCTGGTGGTGGAGCGCGCCCGCCGCATCGAGCGCTTCCTCTCCCAGCCGTTCTTCGTGGCCGAGGCGTTCACGGGTCGGCCCGGCCGCTACGTACCGCTGCGCGAGACGGTGCGGGGGTTCAAGGAGATCATCGAGGGCAAGCACGACGACCTGCCGGAGCAGGCCTTCTACATGGTCGGCGGGATTGACGAGGCGGTGGCCCGCGCCGACGAGATGGCCAAGGCGAAGTAAATGCCCCCGATCTTCGATCTCACCATTGTCGCCCCAGATCGCCCGGTGTTCGCGGGCCGCGTGCAGAGTTTAGTCGCGCCCGGCGCGGAGGGGTACTTCGGGGTGCTGTTCGATCACGCGCCGATGGTCGCGCAATTGCGGATCGGCGAGTTCAAGCTGGTGGACGACCGGGGCCAGACGAGGTATTTTGCTATCTCAGGCGGATTTCTCGAGGTGGCTTCGCTGGGGCAGGTGAACGTCGTGGCCGACGCCGCGGAACCGGCCGAGGACATTGACGTGGCGCGGGCCAGAGCCGCCGAAGCGCGGGCCAAGGAGCGCCTCGCGGCGCGGGAAGAGAACACGGACTACACCCGGGCCAGGGCCGCGCTGCAGCGTGCGCTGACGCGGCTGGATGTTGCGGGGAAGACGGACTAGACCTCCCGTATTGTGTGTGTGCACTGCTGAGGAGACTCGGCGAGGGGTTGACGGATGAAGGTGCGCGAGCTGATCAGACTGCTTGAGCAGAATGGGTGGAAGCTCAGGCGGACGCGAGGCGATCATCGGCAGTTTGCGCGCCCCGACCGACCGGGCATCATCACGGTGGCAGGGAATCTCGGCAGGGAGATGCCTCCAGGGACGCTGAACTCAGTGTTGAAGGCCGCAGGACTGAAGGGAGAGCAGCGGTGAGCTATCTCGTGGTCATCGAGCGGGGAGCGGATGGCTTTGGGGCCTATGTGCCTGACCTGCCTGGTTGCGTCGCGGTGGGCGCGACGGAGGAAGAGGCTTTGCGTCTGGTTCGGGAGGCGATCACGCTGCACCTCGAGGCGCTGCGAGAGCAGGGGCTGCCTATTCCCGAGCCGCGATCGCACGCGGAAATGATCGGGGTCGGGGCGGCGTAGCGCGAATACTCAATCGGCCGCACTCACATCACAGCCCATGGAGCAGCAGAGACAGCCATGACCGCAGACGCCTGGCGCATCGTTGGGGGAAAGCCCCTCCACGGCCGAGTCACCCCGTCCGGAAGCAAGAACGGCGCCCTCCCCACGCTTGCCGCCACGCTCCTGCTGGACGGCGAGACGGTTCTGCACAACGTTCCCCGTATCGCCGATGTTCACACCATGCTCGAACTGCTGCGCTCGCTCGGGCTGCAGGTGACGGAGCGCGCAGACGGGGCGGTGAGCATCGTCAATGAGGGGATCTCCTCCCACCGAGCCCCGGACGACGCGGTCGGGCGGATGCGGGCCTCCCACTACCTGTTGGGACCGGTGGCTCTCAAGATGGGAAAGGTGGAGTCGGCGATGCCTGGGGGGTGCGATCTGGGCTCCCGACCGGTCACCCACATTGTGTCAGTGCTCGAGGCCTTGGGGATGTCGAGTCACGTTGACGACACCCACCTCGAGCTTGCCTGCGTCGCGTGCAGAGCGGCGAGAGTCGTCCTTGACCCGGTCCACCGCAACCCCGGGGCGACTTTCACCGGTTTGATGGCGGCCTCGGTCATCCCGGGCGTGACGGTGATAGAGAACGCCTCCTTCGAGCCGGATGTGGTGACCTTCTGCGAGTTCCTCAACGCGGCCGGCGCGCGAGTCTCGGGCGCTGGCACGCCCACACTAACCATCGAGGGCGTGGCCTCGCTCCACGGGGTCGAGCACCGCGTCAACACCGATCGCCTGGAGGCGGGGACGTTCCTGTGCGCGGCCGCGGCGACGCGGGGAGAGGTGCTGGTGGAGCGGATCACGTGCGCCGAGTTGGGCGAGTTCTCTGACAAGCTGCGGGAGGCCGGAATCGCGCTGGACGAGCAGGACGACGGAGTGCGCGCCGCCTGTGCGACGCGTCCCCGCGGCGTGCCGATCGTCACCGACCCGTTCCCGCACTTCTCGACCGACCTGCAGCCGCCTATGGGGGCCGTGCTTGCCACGGCCGACGGGACCAGCACGATCCACGAGACAGTGTACGATCAGAGATTGAGATACCTCAGCGAACTCGCGAGGATGGGAGCCGACGTGGAGTTGGTTGACTCGCGCCAGGCCATCATCGAGGGGACAGACCGGCTGCACGGCGCTGAGGTCTCCGGCGGCAACATCCGCGACGGCGCGGCCCTGGTCGTGGCCGCATTGGGGGCGGACGGAGAGAGCGTCGTCTCCGGCCGGCGCTACGTGGCCCGCGGCTATGAGCGATTCGAGGAGAAGCTGCGCAGCTTAGGGGCTGACATCGCCGGCTAGTCGTCTGGCCCCTGAACCCCGGCCCCTGGCCCCTGGCCCCTGTCAGTACGCCCGCTTCGCCTTCTCCGCGAGAAACGCCATCTGAATCGCGACCATCGCCTGCTTCGCCAGCGCTTCCACGGTGGTTTGGTGGAACGCGGCGTCGGCGGGTGTGATCGTCAGCACGGCCTCGCCCTTCGCCATCACCGAGGCGGAGTCAGCGTGGTCCACGCGCATGATGTCCACCAACTCCAGGTTCGTCAGCAGCATGGGGTTGAGGATCTCGGCGCTCCGCTGCGCTCGCGCCAGGGGCGAGAGGCCGTCCACCTCCACCGCGGGTTGGAACACCACGCGGTCGCTGAGCCGCAACTCCCCGATCTCACGCTCATTCTTGGTGGCGATCGCGGCGGTGGCGGTGAGGCCCCGGGTGACGCGGCCGCGTTCGATCGGCACCTTCAGCGCCTCCAGCCGCGCGGTCACGGCGGCCACGCGTTCCTCCGCCTCGGGGTGGGTCTGGAATACGCCCGGGTTGGGCGACGACTGGGACGAGTCAATGCGCGCCAGGCCCTCCACCACGGTCAAGACCCCGACCGGGTTGTACTTCTTCGAGGCGTAGAGATAGCGCACAGAGGCGGCATCGGCCTCCATCTCGGCCTCCCGCCCATAGTGGTTGACCGCGTCCATCTTGACCAGGCTGCCGAAGGTGGCCACCGCCCCTGGATTGACGCCGCTCTTCTGCGCGAGGATGGCGGCGAGCACGACCGGACCGAGGATCTTGGTGTACTTCTCGTCGCGCTCCATCAGCCGGCGGGAGTGGCGCAGGCAGACGTGGGACATCTCGTGCCCGGCGACCGCGGCCAACTCGTCATCCGACTCCACCGCCGCCAGTAGGCCCTTGGCAAAATAGAGGTAGCCGCCCGGGAGCGAGAAGGCGTTGATGGCTTTGCTGTCCAGCACCTTCACGGTGTACTGCTGGTTCGGATTCTCGGTGACGGGGCGAAGCTGGGCGATGATCCCCTGGAGGCGGGGCAAGTCGGGGGCGTCGGCGATGACCTTGAACTCCTTCTCGACCTCTTCCGAGGCTTTCTTCCCGATCTCGGCGTCGGCCTTTTCCTCGGGGGTCAGCGGCGGTGTGGCCGGCGCGGCCGCGGGCGCGGGAGGCGCCTCGGCGCGGGCCGTTCCGACGAGGCCGAAGGCGCTCGGCAGCGCCAGGCAGAGGACCGCGACGACCGTCCGGAAAGCTCTCATCCCCGATCCCTCACTGCACGGATTAGACCCGCCGTGGGGGGAAACGTTCCACTCCCACCTCGCGCTCCTTCCCCTCCTTGTGTTCACACTATACACCACGCGGCAGACCCGGTAAACGCAAGCGGACAGGCCGGCCTTCTTTCCGTCCCCAGTCGAGACAGGAATCGTGGTATATAGACCTCGCCGACAAGGAGGGGGTGTTTTTCTCAAGAAAGTGGGTAGCATCGCGGTGGAACCCGGGGTCCGGTAGAGAGGACACGACCATGGACTGGCGAGACCGTGAGACGTCGCAGTCCCGGCTTGAGGCCCCCGAGGGGTATCAAGTGATGATTGACTATGTGAAGGCCCAGGTGGGAGAGGGCCAGGAGTACCTCAACGACTTGGTGAGAGTAGTGCTGTCCGAGCGAGGCTGCTACTACGAGTTTCGCGACATGCCCGAGGAATTCTCCGGGGCCGTCGGTGCGGGGTTCCGGCACGAATTCATCGGCACGCAGCCCGGACTGGATTTGCTGCAAGCGGTGTACGACATTTCTCTCGGCCCGGAGACGCCCGACACGCACGAGATCAGCCTGATGGTGATCTACGGTTGGGACGGTCTATTCCGCCGAGAGGACGCGTTCATCTACCATTGGAGCAGGGACGCGATCGAGGAGGAGGGACCCGATGTCGTTGGCGTATACCGGCCCCACGTTCTACCCCTCTTCTTCAAGCTGAAGGTGGACAGCGACCTGGCAGAGCCTCTGTTGGGCGCGCGGCGCGGCGTGCTGTTTTTCGTGTCGAATTTGACGGACCAGCATCTCTTAGTACGTATTCCTCACGTCGGCGCCGGCGTGACCGATCTGAACGAGGTCGGCGGGAGCAGGCTGATCAACTGACGCCACTCCACTTTCAGAAGCTTCGCGCGGCGGCCCGGCGAGAAGCCGGGCCGCCGCTGATTACGGGTGGTGAGAATAGAGAGGAGCGCCCCGGGAGGGCGCTCCTCCGGCAGGTACGTGGGGAGTCAGTTCCCCAGGCTGTTACCCCGGAGGAATCACACCGTCCGGTGTCGCCGCAGGCGATGACGCGGAAGGCGTCGTTGATCCCGGACATGGTGCCAAGGAAGCGCAGGTTGTCGTTGAAGCCGATACCCTGGACGAAGACCTAGTTGCAATCACCCGTGGTGGAGCCGGTGGCCATGGTCTGCGCCATCGCGTGTTGGGTGAAGAAGTCATTGACGTCACCGCCCCAACCTGTCGGCCGGGCGACGTGGCACGGGCCGTAGGGCGCCTCAGGGTTGACCTCTTCACGATCCGCAAACGGCGCCAATCGGACTATTGACACAGACCAGCCCGGCGCAGGCAAGTCGTCAAGCGCAACCGGGTAAGCAATTTAGGGCGCGCCGCAGCATCCGCCGCTGGTCGGCGTGGCTGAGGAGCCGCAGGGCCTGGGTCTTGGTGAACCATCCCGCGTCCTGCGCGCCGTGGGCGGGGTCGGGGCGGAGTTCGGCCTCCTCGATGGCGAGGAAGAGGAACCACGTGACGCGCTTGCGATGCCGTTCGTCGCCCAGCGAGAAATCGTGCTCCGTGCACCCCAATTCGCCCTGGAGAGCCAGGTCGGACAGCCCCACCTCCTCCGCGAGCTCCCGCGCCGCCGCCTGCGCGGGCGTCTCGCCCGCCTCGACGTGCCCCTTGGGCAGGACCCAGGTGCCGTAGTGCGACCGCATCAGCGCGACGCGCGCCTCCCGCCCCCGGCCGCGCAGCACCACGCCGCCTGCGGAGTGGTGGTGAACGAGGGGCGCCTCGGCCGGGTCGTCGGACATCGCTACCAATCCGCCGGCCGGCGCTCTTCCCAGGGAGCGGGTTCGGGAAGGCCAAAGGTGTCGCGCTTGCACTTCAGGTAATAGAGGTAGTTCTCGTAGGTCACGTCCGGGGGGACGCGGTGATCAACGTGAGGAATCCACCCGCCCTCGCGCACGTAGGGGGCGATCCGATCCACTTCCTTGCGAATCTCCTCCTTGCCGGCGATCAGCGCGCGCTTGTTCACGCCGCCCATCAGCAGGACCTGCTTTCCGTACTTGTCCCGCAACGCGAGTGGATCGGTCCCGGCGGCCACCTCCACGGGGAACATGCAGTTGACCCCCGCCTCGAGCCACAATTCGACGAGGTGGGTGATATTGCCGTCGCAGTCGGTGTAGATCACGTCGCAGCCATGCCGGTGCAGCACGTCGGTGATGCGCCGGTAGCGCGGGACCATCAGTTTCTCGAAGTCCGCGGGCGAGATCATGGGGCCCGCGTTGAAGCACATGTCCTCCCAGCCCGCACCGAAGTCGAGCTGCACCTGCGAGGCGGCCCATTCCACGTTGCGCACCACCATCTCGGTGATGCGCTCCATGATCTCCTCGAACAGCGCCCGGTCGTCGTGGACCATCATCGCCGCGCCCTCGAACCCGGCCCAGTTCCTGATCGAGCCGTACAGGCTGCCGATGCTCACGCCTAGCGGATAGTCGCGAGCGGCCCATTCCTCCCGTTGCGTGTCGAACGCCTCCTGGGGACGCCGCTGCGGATCGTCCGGATCGAGACGGGGCTTGAAGTCGCGCTCCCACGTCTCCCGGTCCTTCAGGGCGAATTCCAGGAAATGCGGGATGGAGGATTGGCCGGACTTGTGAACGATGCTCTTCGCCCCTTCGCGGTCCTGGACGATGCGGTAGCTCCCCGTCTCCTCCAGCACCTTGGCTTCGAACCCCGGGATCAGGCTATGGTGCACGGGGACATGGCCCATCGGCGCGAATCCGAAGTACACGTCGGCCTTCTCGTTGGAGTCCACCTCCTTCGGCAAGCCCTGCGCGTGCCAGATCTCGAACACCTCGTTCCAGTAGCCGAACTCCTGGTCTGGCACGTGGTCCACCGACTGGAAGTGCATGGTGCGAAGGAATCGCTCGCGATGGGTCATCAGACTGCTCTCCTACTTACCACTCAGGATGATGTCTGCCGCCTCTCGCAGATCGGTGATCCGCGGGCAGTCGGGATCGGGATGGATTAGGCCACGATCCACCAGGATGGGCCGAAGTCCCGCGGCCTGCGCCCCGAGCACGTCCAGAGTGTAGTTGTCCCCCACATACCAGGCCGGCCGGCCCACCCCTCTCGCCGCCTCCACCGCCAGGCCGAACATCACCCCTTCGTCCTTCGTGCTGCGGGTGCCGAAGGCGTCGAGCACCGGCGCAAAGTAGTGCGCCACCCCCAGGCGGTCGAGATCGGGGTAGGCCACGGGCCGGCCGGTGACGATG
>CAZUGW010000167.1:4036-7195 GCA_964620055.1 uncultured bacterium | reverse complement strand
GAACCACGCGAGTTCCAGCGTCCCCAGCACCAGTCCGGTTGGCTGCCAGCCAGAGAGGGCCCTGGATTGCGCCACCTCCGTGCACAGCACCACGGCGGCCACAAACGAGATGGCCGCGGAGAACGCTCCGATTGTCGAGAACTCTCTACGCATGGCCCCTTTGCTCGCGCCGCCCATGTCGCCGTCCCTCGAAGCGGGCAGCGCCGCACTCGCGCCCCTCCCGCGAACGTTCTCTCATTGAGCCGCCGCGAGTCTTGCGCTGCCACAAAGCGTAGAGGCTTATTCCATATCGGCCAAGATATCTAACATCGTGATCGGCCAAGATATCTAACATCGTGGGGGAGGCCGGGAGGTACAACTGGTGTCGGGCGCGAGCAGGTCTTGCGGGCGGTGGGGGCCAATTAATGAGCGACTCCCGAGCAGCCGACGAGGTGGAGCATGTCCGAGACTGTGAGCATCGTTGATCTTCGCAGCGATAGCGTTACCAGGCCTACGCCCGCGATGCGACAGGCGATGGCCGAGGCGGTGGTGGGGGATGATGGGCGGGAGGGCGATCCGACCGCGCAGCGCTTGGAGCAGATGGCGGCCGCACTTCTGGGTAAGGAGGCGGCGCTGTTCTGCACCTCCGGCACAATGGCGAATCTCGTCGCCATGCTCACTCACCTCAAGCCCGGCGACGAGGTGATCGCAGAGCGGGACGCGCATATATTGCGGTACGAGTCGGCGGGGCTGTCCGCGATCGTGGGGGCGATTCCGCGCGGGCTACCGGGGACGGCGGGACGCATGGACCTCGGCCAACTGGAGGCGGAGATTCAGCTCGGCAATCGCCACCGCCCGCGCACCGCGCTGGTGGAGGTGGAGAATACGCACAACACGGCGGGCGGGACGGTGCTCGACGTTGATTACATGACGCAGTTCTGCGATCTCGCCCACCGGCACGGGCTGCTGGTACACATGGATGGGGAGCGGGTGTTCAACGCGGCGGTGGCCCGTGGCGTGCCGGCGAAGGACCTGGTGGCGGGGTGCGATTCGGTGATGTTCGGCTTGAGCAAGGGGCTGGGCGCGCCGTATGGCTCGATGCTATGTGGGACCGCCGAGTTCATCCTCCGCGCCCGCGCCATGCGGCAGCGGGTAGGCGGGGGCGTGCGCCAGATCGGGCACATGGCCGCGGCCGGGATCGTGGCGCTGGAGACGATGATTGACCGCCTGGCGGAGGACCATGAGAACGCGCGGCGACTGGCCGAGGGAATAGAGGCGATGCGGCCGGGGCTGGTGGACCTCGGCCTGGTGCAGACCAACATCGTGATGCTGCAGACCGGGCCGCTGGGCAAGCCGGCGGCGGAGGTGGCGGCGAAGTTGACGGCGGCGGGGGTGCATTGCCTCCCGATGGACAAGCATGTGGTGCGACTCGTCACGCACTGCGATGTCTCCGCAGACGACATCGAGTACGCCCTCGGTGTCATCACTGGGAACATATAGAGTAGTGGAGTGGAAACGAGCTTTGTGACCCGACCTCCTAGACCCTAAATCCTAGACCCGAGCCCCTACCATGCCTGAACTGAAGATAACCGATGATCTCGAACAGCTTTACCAGGTCCTGCCGCCGCGGGTGGAGGCGCCGTTGCGAGAGATGAACCGGCGCGAGCAGCTCCTCGAGGTGGTGCTCGATCTTGGCCGGGAGCCGGAGGCGCGCTTCCCCGGCGAGGCGGTGGTGCTTTCCGAGGACCACGTGGAGCGAGATGACCTCGACTACGTCGTCGCGCGCGTGGGCGATTTCGGCGACGACAACCGCGCCGGGATGGAGCGCACGCTGCACCGCATCTCCGCGATCCGCAATCGGCAGGGGAAGATCGTGGGGCTGACGTGCCGGATCGGGCGGTCTATCTACGGGACGGTGGACATCATCCGCGATATGGTGGACACGGGTCGGAGCATTCTCTTTCTGGGGCGGCCGGGGATTGGCAAGACCACGAAGCTGCGGGAGGCCGCGCGGGTGCTGGCGGACGAGATGAACAAGCGCGTGGTGATCGTGGACACGAGCAACGAGATCGCGGGAGACGGCGACATTCCCCATCCCGGCATCGGCCGAGCGCGGCGGATGCAGGTGCGGCGGCCGGATTTGCAGCACGCGGTGATGATCGAGGCCGTCGAGAACCACATGCCCGAGGTAATCGTGATTGACGAGATCGGCACGGAGGCCGAGGCCTTGGCCGCGCGGACCATCGCCGAGCGGGGCGTGCAACTGATCGGCACCGCGCATGGCAATAGCTTTGATAACCTGCTGGTAAACCCAACGCTGTCAGACCTAGTGGGCGGGATTCATGCGGTGACGCTGAGCGATGAGGAAGCGAAGCGCCGCGGCACGCAGAAGACGGTGCTGGGGCGGAAGGCGCCGCCGACGTTCGACATCGTGATCGAGATCATGGAGATCAACAAGCTGGCGATCCATCACGATGTGGCGGAGGTGGTGGACGATTATCTGCGCGGCGTCGCGTCGCCGCCGGAGATCAGGGTCAGAAACACCGACGGCACGGTGGAGGTGATCGAACCGAAAGAGCGCGAACCGGAGTACGCCTTCCCGTCGTACGCGACGGCGGCGGTGGCCGAGCGACCGCGGATCGGGTACAGCACGCGACAGATGCGCATCTTCCCGTACGGGGTGAGCCGCAACAAGATGGAACGGGCGATGCAGGACCTGGGCGTGCGCGCGGAGATCGTGAAGCACGCCGACCAGGCCGACGCGATCCTCACGCTGAAGGCCCACTACCGCCGCGACCCGGGCAAGTTCGAGGACGCCGGCGCGCAACGCATCCCGGTGTTCGTGGTGCGCTCGAACACTTATCACCAGTTGGCGGGCGTGCTGCGCGACGTCTTCCGCATGGGCAGCGCCAACCCCGAGGAGGCGGCCCTGCGGGAGGCCCAGGCGGCCATCGAGCGCGTCCTCGCGACGTCGGAGCCGATGGACCTGAAGCCGCAGGTCTCCTACCTCCGCCGCCTGCAGCACGAACTCGCGGGGCAATACTCCGTGCACTCCGAGAGTCAGGGCCTGGATCCAAACCGCTGGGTGCGGATCAGCAAGTAGGGGCACGACATGTCGTGCCCGGCTGATCTTGTACAGGATCGGCACGACCTGTCGTGCCCGGCTGATCGGCAATTAGG
>CAZUGW010000167.1:1014-3936 GCA_964620055.1 uncultured bacterium | reverse complement strand
GGGGGGAGGGCACAGCAGGCCGTGCCCCTTGTACAGGATCGGCACGACCTGTCGTGCCCGGCTGATCGGCAATCGGGGGGGAGGGCACAGCAGGCCGTGCCCCTTGTACAGGATCGGCACGACCTGTCGTACCCGGCTGATCGGCAATCGGGGGGGAGGGCACGGCAGGCCGTGCCCCTACCACAACGGCACGACCTTCTCACCGTCCAGTTCCCGCAGATACCGCTCCGCCTGATCCACGGCGACCTGATACACGCACCCCTCCACCTCCTCACGACCGCCATGTCACCAAACCTCCCTCCCGCGGCCCCCCTCGGCACAGACAGGCCTGGTCGCGGGGTGTAGAGTGCCCGCTAAGGACGTCCGTCACATCGCGCCGGAGCGGTGCTCCGGCCGGCGCAGTCCTGGAGACGTACGGGTAGTGTGAGGAAAGGGAAATGGGAAAGTGGGTGACGTGGATGATGCTGGGGGCGTTCCTGGTCTCGATTCCCATGCTCGGTGTGGCGCAGACGACGCCGAGCCAGGATGACCAGACCATGACCGCCGATCAGCAGCCGCCGGCCGCGGCGATGGAGGATCAGCAAACCTCCCCGGCCACGGAGGAGCAGCCGCCGATGATGGTGACGCCCTCCAAGCCGGCGATGCAGCCGGCCAAGCCGCTCCCGCCGCTCGCGCTGGAGCGCCGCATGATGGAGGCGCGGCGGCCGCGGATGGCGAAGGCCACCTCGGCCTGTCCGGCGAGGCCGGCCTGCGACCGTGGGACGACGCGGAAGATGGCGAAGCGCCACCTGGCGGGCTGCAAGGTGGCCAAGCATCGCGCGGCGCGCGTCTGCATGACGCGCACGAAGTATCACCGACTGGTGGCCGCGGCGCGCGGGCACAAGAAGATGGTGATGCACCGCGCGCACAAGCGGATGGCGATGCACCGGATGACGCATCGCAGGATGGCAAGACATCGCGGCCCGTCGCACGTGTGCATCACGCGCGCGAAGTACCACCGACTGATGGCGATGGCGCGCTCTCACAGGAAGATGGCGGCGCACCGCCTGCACCGGCGAGTCGCGATGTACCGGGCCCATCGGCGCATCGCGATGGCCGGGCCGATGGGTCGGTAGCAGTAGTTCCGCCGAACCGAAGAGGGGGAACGCGGGGCACGGCGCACGCCGTGCCCCGTGCGCGTCGGTCGGCGCGACGCGGAGCCAGCCCCCGAGACCGAAAGTAAGGGGCATCCGCTGCAGCGGATGCCCCGTTCTGATGCCAGAAGTCGGCCCCGATTAGAAGCAGGCGCCCGTAGGACACACGCTCGCAATCGGAGCAGGTGCGGCGGCAACCGGTGGACATGGCGGCGGGCATGTCGGACACGGCAACGCCGCGATCCACAGGCACTGCGAAACGCAGTCCTGCAGGGCGAAGACGTGCCCGCTGGACTGGACGTTGCCGGCGATGACCACCTGCTGCCCGTTCAGGACGGCCACGGGGCCGGCAATGGTCACCTGGTCGCCCGTCTTGAGCGCGATGCCCGTTCGCTCCGTGGACCACTGCGGAATGAGGGCGATGCGCTCGGTCGCCCCGTCCGTAGTGTGGAGGGCCAGCATGGTGCCGGTCATGATCCCGTCCACGTTTTCGAAGTTGCTCATGCTCTCGACGGTACCGGACACTGTCTTCATGTAGCCCGGGTCATAGAGGTTGGCATACCTCGTGCCCGCGCCCCAGGCCTGCCACCCGCCGGCCCAGAGAGGGCGACCGGCGCAGTCGCGGAAGCCGACCACGCAACTGCCCTGCTGAACCTGAGTGGCGATGACGACGCACTGTCCATTCCAGGTCACCGGGGAGCCGGAGACCGTGATGGTCTGACCGCGCCGCAGTCGGGCGATCCTCTCCCGCGTGTACCAGGTCGGACCGAGATGCACCATTGCATAGATCGGGCGGCCGTCCTGCTGCCAGGAAGGCACGGTTTCGAGGTCTTGCCCGTTGACCCGCACGCGCAGGGCAACGCCCGAACCCAGCTCAGGGCATCCCGGGATGAACTCCATGATCTTGTCAATGCGGGCGTTGAAGGTCACGATCTGCCCGCCGTTCCAGGTAGAGGCATAACTGACGAAGCCCGGGTCTCTGGAGGCCCACATGGGCACGCCTTCCATATTGCGGAAAGCGAACATACGGTTGTTCCACATCACCTGGCGGGCGAGGATATCGCCGCCAGTGCCAGTCGAGGCGCCGGTCACGGCGACCGAATCGCCCACCGCCGGGTTGAAGGCGGTGTTGCACAGGAACGAGTTCGGCGCCAACCAGACGTGGTGATCCTGACCATCGGAGGTCTTGAGGATCATCTGATAGTCAACATCGGTCGGATTGGCGAGGCCGGGGCCGGTGACCACTGACCCCTCCACGCACATCTCCGCCTGCCGGTTGTAGGCGACGAGTCCTTGGGTGCAAGCACTGAGAGTGCTTGGAGCCGGCGGACACGCGCCCGGAATCGGGCAGGTTGCCACCGGCGCCGGACACGGCGGCGGTGGACAAGCCGGAGCGGGGGGCGGGCAGGGCGGTGGACACGGCGCCGCTGCCGCCACTGTGACAGTCGGGCAGGCCGGCGGGCACGCGGTGGTCGGACACGGCTGCGGACATGGCTGCGGGCAGACCACCGACGCGGCCGGCGGGGGGCATGGCTCAGGGCACGGCGCGGCCGCCTGAGTAGGGCAACTCGGGCAGGTCGAACCGGTACCGTACTGAGCCAGCGCGCCCACGCTCGAGAGGGAAATCGCGATCAGCACTGCAACAACCAACACGCTCACTCGTCGTACGTTCATAGGATAACCTCCTTTCCTATGTGAGCTTCGTGCTAGCGTGCAGGGGCAATTGTAGCAAGGCGGGAAACGCGCGCCGGAGGGACCGCGTGTTTCTTGTCGCGAGCCCGACGAGCGA
>CAZUGW010000167.1:0-1004 GCA_964620055.1 uncultured bacterium | reverse complement strand
CAGGAGGAGAGGTGTCGGAGATAGGCGTCGCGGCGGAGGGCGAGTTCCTCGGCCGGAAGGTGGGCGGTGAGCGTGGCCGCGAGGCGGTTCCAGGCCTCGCGTACGCTCTCCGGGGAGGGGGCGGGGGCGTCGCCGTACATCACCCCCACATACCCCCAGGTGAGCTCGCGAAGGGCGGCCTGCTCGGGTCCCGCGTCGGCGCTGAGAGAGTCGGCGTACTCCAGGGGCGTCTCGCTGTGCCGCCGCCCGCGCCCCAGCATCTCGGCGAAGTTCAACAGCAGATGGTAGGTGCGAATCACGACCTCACGCGGGGTGAGGCCGGCGAGCACGCCGGGGTGCTCGAACACGTCGAACAGGGGGTCTTTCACCCAGGCGGGGGGAGGATCCAACGGCACCACCGGGAGCTTCGCGGGTGCCAGCGACCTCCGAAAGGCGGCGAGGAGGCGGTGCCAGGCGGCGATCACCCGGGAGATCAGCCAACCGACGGCCCACAGCAGCCAGGTCGCGGCGCGGCTGCGCTGGAAGAGCCAGACCAGAACGACCGCGATGAGGAGCAGGAGGAGGAGTAACAAGAGCGGGAGGGCGCTGGGAGGCAGGCCGCGTAGCGCGGCGATGGATTGCGCGGCCGCCGCGGCGGCCGCCGCGAGTTGCTGCTCGGGCGGGGAGGCGGAGGGTGGGGGAGAGAGGGGCTGCTCCGCGACGGCGCTGCCGGTGCGCTCGGTCGAGACGGAGGTCGCGGGGTGGTAGGGACCGAGCCCGGCGAACAGGCCGGCGAGCAGCAGCGTGAGCAGGGCCGCCGACACCCAGCGTTGGAGCGCGCGGTGGGGAAGGCTGAGGTTTCCCTCGCGGGCCGAGCGCGTGAAGAAGCTGAGGCGCTCGAGCAGCATCGCCCCCAGCGCCAGCAGCGCCAGCGCCGCCAGCCACGGGGTAGGGGAGGGGGCCCAGAGCTCGCCGCGGCTCCACAGCGCACCCAGGCCGAAGAGCACGAAGGAGGTGAAGATGAC
>CAZUGW010000166.1:0-7230 GCA_964620055.1 uncultured bacterium | reverse complement strand
AATCTGCGGGTTCCCCTCATGGATTCCCACGCTATCCATAGACGATTCCCACGCCGCTTCCGCCTCGCAGGGGACCGAGGAGATCAGCGGACCGTGACCCCCAACTCCGCCTCCCTGAGATACTCCGCGGCGTCCTCGGGGTCACGTCTTTTCCCGCCCGTGAGGGCGTCCTGGGCAGTGCTGGGCGAGGCGCAATGCCCGAAAGTGGGTTATGAGACAGCTTCGACGAACAGCGCCGCCAGCCCACCCCAGATAGCGCACTTCCTCGCCGCTTCGATCACTTGACTGCTCCTTAGAACACTCGGATGATTGCCCAACAACCGGCCTCCGAAGGACAGGCCGGTGAGCCCGGTTAGGTGCGACCTCCTATTCAGTTGGTGCTGGGGGAACTGGTGCGGTGTGAGTCTGCTAGTGTTCTCGGTGCTCTATGGATGGTACGAAAGTCCAAACTAGTCCTTCCATATAGGCCCACCGCGGGCTCGTTAGCCATCAGCTCGCCCCTCGGCAGCCCCGATCCAATGAGTGGCCCCAAACAAGGAACGTGCGCTAGGGAAGGAACTCTATAGACTAGGCAAAATCATACGCCCCCGCGATGGAGTTGTCAGCACGTTCGGCTCTGGCGAAATCCAGCGCTGCTAAGGTGTCGGGTAGGCCTCGTCGAAGACCTCTCTGCACCCTGGCACGCGCGGTGCGAGGAGTATGTCTACGACGCGGTCGGCGGCAGTGACCAGTGGCGGGTGGTCCTGAACGCGAGTAGAATGCACCCGCGATGAGACGCCACCCTCCCTGGTCTCACCCGGCGAGATTACCCTCACCGCCGGCGACCTTGGGATTGACCTCGCCCAGCGCCGCGTCCGCCGCGGCGACCAGGAGATCGAACTCACCCGGATCGAGTTCGACATCCTCGCCTATCTCGCTCAGAACGCCGACACCGTCGTCACCTCCAAACTCATCCTCGAGAAGGTCTGGGGGCCGGAGTACGCCGATGCCCAGGACACCCAGACCCTGCGCGTCCACATCAGCCACCTCCGCCGCAAGATCGAGCCTCACCCCTCCGTTCCCCGCTACCTCCTCACCGAGCCCGGCGTGGGGTTCCGATTCTCCACGGCTTGACGCGGTGTATCGGTGGTAATACGCCAAATGTGCCACGTGGCACATTTTAGGGTTTAGGGTCTAGGCTCTAGGGTCTAGGGTGAGAATTCCTGAGAAAAGGGTGAGAAAGGGGTAGAAAGCGTGCGAAATTCGCATCTCAAACTGATCCTAGCCCATTCTGCGTGTGTTCTAGGCGATTTTCCCACGCGAAATGGGTTTTTCGCATTCCGGGCCACGGGCGTGCAATTGTCAAGGTGCGCGATCGCGTATTATAACTACGATAGCATGTTTTATGTGTGATGTCAAGGGGTGTGACAGGCCGGTGGCCAGGGTTCGGGAAAGGCGGAACGCGGATCAGGCAGACGAGCGCAGATGGGAGTGGGTGCTCCCCTACGCGGCCACGACGCGAATGTGACCGTGCTCTGACTCCTGTCTCTTTGGCTTGATCACGATCTCCACGTCCCGGTCAAGGGCATTGAGGAACCGGAAGAGCCGGTCGGACGAGAAGCCCTCCAACCTCCCGCGCATCAGCGCGGACACCTTGGGCTGGTCTACTCCCAAGAGGGCGGCCGCGCGGGTCTGGCTGAGCTTGCGTTCGGCGATGATGTCGCAGATGCGGGAAGCTATCTCTGCCTTTGCCAGAGCTTCTTCGGCCTCTGGAACTCCAAGGTCAGCGAATATATTGTCGCTTGCTTTGGTAACTTTCATCTTGTTGCTCATGGTTCACCTCCCCTGTTCTTTCCGCCAATCCCGATAGTGTTCTTCCGCCCGCTTCATCCGATCCCGGATGAGCTCGATCTCACGCCGCGGCGTACCGACTCCCTTGGTGGACTTCTTCTGAAAGGCATGGAGCACATAGACCACGCCAGTGAACTTCACGGTATAGGCCACGCGATAGGTATTCCCATCATCATCCGCGACGATCTCAAGCACACCTGCGCCTCCGAATCCTTGCAGAGGCTTGGCATCCATATGCTTGCCGCCAGCTTGCGCGCGCCGCAGGGCGAAGCCCATGACTCGCTTCACGCCTTCCGGGAACTCCCGAAGATCATCCAGCGTTGAGCCTACCCAGAAAAGCGGCCGGTCTGATGCGCCCATAACTAGAGTATGCCATAATTGGCATCATTGGGCAAGTGGGGCCGGAGCACCTTTTTTAGGTAGGAGGTAAGCGGCACTTGGGCGAGAATCGCCTTGGGCATGTCCAAGACCACATCGCAGCAAAGCTGGCAGTTCCTCACCGAAGACCTGGAGGCGATCCTGGAGGGGTTGCGGCAGGCTGAGTTTGACCACATTTACCCGGCATACTATGGGCAGTCACCTATTTAGGTGAGCTTCGGTCAGAACTGATTGCGATTTCGCTTGACGTTACATTCGCTTGTCTGCATACTGCCTGCGGACGAACAGGATGAGCTTTCGGCGGAGGAGAGGAATAGGTGACTGTGGGGGTGTTGAAAAAGTTCCGGCGTGGCATGAGCGACGCGTTCTGGGACGCGAATCAGGCCTCTACGGGCAACCTGGTGTGGAGCGTTTTTGACCGACTGCCCAAAGACGGCTTTTTCAACAGCCCCACTGTCCCCAATACCGAGAGATGCTTTGCCTGTAAACCAAACCGAAGATGGGTCACGGAGGAAAGGGGGGCAGATGCGACTTCGACTTTGGCTGGTTCTTGCGCTGGTGTTAGCGTGCCTCGCGGTCGGTCTTCTGGGTAGCAGCACCTCTGTAGCCGCGGCATCATGCGCGGACTTCGACATCAATAACGCACAGGCGGCCTACCTGATCGCCTGCGCTCTGGCCGGCGGAGACGCGAACGTTCCCGCCGGCCCGGCCACCGCGACCTTCAGCGACGTGCCGACGGATTACTGGGCCTTCAAGTATGTGGAGTACGCGAAGGCGACCGGCGTGGTGAGTGGCTACCCGGACGGCACCTATCGGCCGGCCGCTACGGTAACGCGGGATCGGATGGCAATGTTCCTCGCCCGCGCCATCGCGGGTGGCGACGCGTCGGTGCCGGCCGGTCCGGTGACCCCGACCTTCTCGGACGTTCCCACCACGCATTGGGCCTATAGGTACGTCGAGTACCTGTACGCCCAGGGCGTGGACCTTGCTTACTCCACCTCGCCGATGACATTCGCTCCAAGCCTCCCAATGTTAGCACTGACCGCCGGATTGTGGCTTGATCAGGCGATGGCGTCGACGGGAGTTGTTGATGTGTGTGCGATGCGAATGACGGACTTCTCTGCGGACACCACGAGTGGCGTGGCGCCCCTGACGGTGACCTTCACCGATCTGTCCAGAGGGGACTTCACCTCCTGGCACTGGGACTTCGGCGACGGCGGGACGGCGGCGGTGCAGAATCCCTCCCACGAGTACGCAACGGCGGGCGCGTTCACGGTCACACTAACGACCTTCGCGGGCAGTGATGGCCCCGACACGCGGACCAAGATGGACTACATCAGTGTCATCTGCATCGTTCCCGAGGCGGCGTTCTCGGGCATGCCGATGGGCGGGCCTGTGCCGCTGACAGTGGACTTCACTGATCTGTCCACCAACGATCCGACGTCTTGGGTTTGGGATTTCGGCGACGGTGGGACCTCATTCGAGCAGAATCCGAGCCATGCCTACGACGGCGCGGGCATCTATACGGTGAGTCTGACCGCAGCGAATGTCGGTGGCTCGGACACGGAAACGAAGCCAGGCTACATCCGTGTGGTGTTCGTGGACGCGGGGGAGGACAACTGGGCCATCGACTACATCCTGGCCTGCGTCCAAGCTGGCATCGTGGGGGGCTATTGGGACGGCACCTATCGGCCGACGCTCGCGGTAACGCGCGATCAGATGGCGGTCTATATCGCTCGGGCGCTGGAGGGCGGCGACGCGAACGTTCCCCCCGGTCCTCTGTCCCCGTCATATGGGGATGTGCCCACCGACCACTGGGCCTACAAGTACGTCGAATATGCGCGGTACTGGGGGGTAGTCGGGGGATACCCTGATGGAACATATAAACCCGACCTGGAGGTTGACCGGGGTCAGATGGCCGTCTATGTCGCGCGGGCGATGGCGGGCGGCGACGGGAATGTGCCGGATGATCCGGACGGGACGCCGTTCTTCCCGGATGTGCCGAGCAGCTATTGGGCCTACAAGTACGTCGAGTACTGCCACGATCAGGGTGTCGTGAGCGGGTACTGGGATGGCTACCATCCCGAGGAGACCGTGAACCGCGCGCAGATGGCGGTGTATGTGGCGAGGGCGTTCCTCGCTCCTACAATAGCCCCACCTGCTGCGCCGGTCTACCTCATGGAGAAGGCGCAGGTCCTGGCCGGCCTGCGGGCGGTCGGTAGGGAGGCGTCTCCAGTGCAGTGACGTGATCGGGTGATAGCGACCGGCTGACCTTCGGGACCTCGGCAGTGCGCCGGGGTCCTTCGTTTGGCCGGAGGGAGAGGGCGAAAAAAAGATGCCGAGGAGAGGCCGTGCCCCCTTGACAGAGGCCAGTGAGTCTGCTATAAATGGCTCGAAGGTTAGAAATGAAGTACGCCGTTTATAGGAACAGGGAGACCAGAAGATGATCGAGCAAGCAATCCAAACCGCACATGGCGCCTGCATCCCTCGCCTCGGAATTCGGATGCGCGTGCTGCGGGAGATGCGCGGCCTTTCACAGGCCGCACTCGCGGAGCGTAGCGGCGTCCATCAGCCCGAGATCAGCAAGTTCGAGGGCGGCTTCGCGCTCCATCGGCTGATCCTCCACGCTGACGCGCTGGCTGCCGAACTGGGCGAAGAGGTTCGTGAGATCGCGGAGGTCGCGCGGCTATCTCTGCAGGCCCACGAGCTCGGCCGGCGCCTTCTACAGGCCAAGGTCAACCTCGCCGTCGTCACCATAGTCGGCCGGCTGCTGGTCGCCAAAGAGACCACGGATGAGATTGTGGCGGCGGTGACGCTGGAGGCAGTGTGCGCCGAGATGGGCGAAGCAGTCCCGATGTTTGGGGTTGAGGCGGTTCCCATACAGATGGCAATCCGGCGCGCGTTCGCTTCGTTGTCCGACCTATTCAAGGGGTTCGCTGAGACCAAGTGACATTCCCTGCCGGTCGGTGACCGGCATTGTCGTCCAGCCGAAGGCCGGCGTTGCACTTGCGCATCTCATGGAGGGGAGGGCTGGGACTCTCCGGCCCTCCCTGGCAAAGACCAGGCAACAGCCTGTGACATAACAAGCCCCGAAGCGCCGCCCGACGGGGCGGTTCCGAAAGGTAGAAGCCCCATCTTCTCTCTAGAGAGGGGAGGATGGGGCTTCGGCTTTGTGGGCAGGACAGATTATCGGGCGAGGTCGCACAGTGCGCGTCGCGGGCGAGAAAACTGAGCGGAAGGCACAGCAGGGCGGGCGGACGGCTCCTGATCGCCAGGATCGCCGGCGCGCCGGGCCGACCTTCGTGTTCACCTCGCGCCTGCCCGAAGGCATAACGCCAGAGCAGGCGCGCGAGAAGTGTCTGGCCGCGTTCGGCGCGTTGGCGGAGGCGGGGCAATGAACCTGACGGCGCTCCTCGATTCCTGCAGCCTGGAACACGCGCCCGGCGCAGACGGCGTGCGGAACCTGAAATGCCCGACCTGTGGGCGCGGCGCGGCCACCTTCTCCCATGCCCTCGATGATTCGGGCGACTTCTGCCTTACCTGTCGGGTGTGCAAGTCTTCGGGTACTACCCGATACACCGCGGAGGAGTTCCGGCGCGCCTTCGGAAATGGGAAGGCGGACAAGGCCAGGGACGAGGAGGGGCCTTCGGCAGAGGCGCTGACTACGCCGCGGTTCACCCGGTCGGACGCGGGGAACGCGGAGGCCTTCGCTTTCCTCTTTCAGGACCTATTCCGATTCGTGGCCGAGGGCAGATCGGGCGGGGGCCTTGTCGGGCGCTGGCACTGCTGGGACGAGAAGCGTTGGCGAGAGGACAAGCGCGGGGCGGCAGAGCGGGCGATGCTGGACACGGTGCGCGAACGGCTCAGGTGGGCGGCCGAACTGGTTGGCGTGGATCGGGACGAGGCCGCGCTGGAGGCGAAGTGGGCGACCTCCTCGCAATCTGCGCGCCGGATTCGCGACGCGCTCACGGTCGCGGCCTCCATGCGGAAACTGGTGGCCTCCCCCGACAGGCTCGATTCCGACCCGTGGGCGCTGAATGTGTCGAATGGCACGGTAGACCTGCGGACGGGCCTGCTGCCTCCCCACGATCCGGCCGACCTCATTACCAGGTTGGCCCCGGTGCGATACGATGCGCAGAGCGACTGCCCGCGGTGGGAGGCCTTCCTCTCCGAGGTCTTCGGTGATGATGCAGAGGTGATTGCCTTCGTACAGCGCGCGGTCGGGTACAGCTTGACCGGCGATACCCGGGAACAGGTCCTATTCTTTCTCCACGGGACGGGATGTAATGGGAAGTCTACATTTCTCACGGTGTTGAAGCGTCTACTCGGCGACTATCAACGAAACGCGGACTTCGCCAGCTTCACCTTCCGGCGCGAGCAGCAGGCCTCCGTGCGCGATGACCTGGCGATACTGGCCGGCACGCGCTTGGTTACGGCCTCTGAACCCACCGCGGGGACGCGCTTCTCGGAAGGCCTGGTGAAGCAACTCACCGGGGGCGATTCGGTGACGGCCCGCCACCTCTACGGGAGGCATTTCGACTTCACCCCACAGTTCAAGCTGTGGCTGGCCGCCAACCATCGGCCGACGGTGCGGGACACCTCCCCGGCCTTCTGGCGGCGCGTCCACCTGATTCCCTTCACCGTCTCATTCCTGGGGCGGGAGGATCCCAAGTTGTCCGAAGCACTCACCGAGGAACTACCCGGTATCCTTCAGTGGGCGTTGCTCGGCTGTCTGGAGTGGCAGAGGTACGGCCTCCGCCCGCCCGACGCGGTGCGCGCGGCGACAGCCACCTATCGGGCGGAAGAGGATACCATCGGTAGCTTTCTCGGAGATTGCACGGAATCCGACTCGGAAGCGACTTGCCTTTCCGCACGCCTCTATGAAGCCTACTGCCAATGGGCAGAGCAGAACGGCGAGAGGCCTGCTGGCCGCAGAATCTTCGGCGAGGCCCTGAATGAGCACGGGATAGAGAGGGGCCGGGTGGCCGGCGGACTGACTTCGTATCGAGGAATCCGACTGTG
>CAZUGW010000165.1:0-7311 GCA_964620055.1 uncultured bacterium | reverse complement strand
AAGCGGTCGAGACCGTAGTTCGCCCACTGCGCGAGCAACCCGCCGTGCAGCTTCAGACCGAAGCGAAGGGAGAAGCGCCAGAGCTTGGGTTGGACGAGCAGGGCGCGGCGGAACTGCCCGCGCAGCCAGATCACCGTGAGCGCGGCCCCGCACAGAGCAGACACGGAACCGGCCGCGACTGCGCCCCACACCCCCCGTTTGAGAACGAGCACGGCGACGGCCAACGCCGCCAGGGAGAGGGCCGCGTTCACGGCGCCGAGCAGCGCGGACTGCCTAGCGCGGCCCGCGCCGATGAGCGCCAGGTTCGCGAGTACCGTAAAGATGGCCGCGGGAAGCCCAGTCGCGGCGAGCAGGACATACCCGAGCGGGACGCCCGCGAGAAACGTTCGCGAGAAGACCGGGGCGAGGCCGAGGGCCAGCCCGAAGGCGATGATGCCGAACACGAGGGAGAGGCCCAGCGCGCTCGAGAGGGCCTGGCTGAGGGTGGCGCGCGCGTGTCGCACCTGGTAGATCATCCCATAGCCGGCGCTCATCGGCACGGCCAGCGCGAAGAATGAGACCCAGAGCGTGGCCAGCGTCAACACCCCGCGCCCGGAGGGACCCAGGACGCGGGCGGTGATGATCGCGCCCGCCAGGGCTGCCACCACTCCCACCACCTGGGAGGCGAAGACGCTGGCGGTGTCGCCTCTCAGGCCGCGCGTGGAGGTCGGCGCAGAGACGGCGCGTGGATAGGGAGCTGTCACGGATCTCGCGGTCATAGCTGCTCCATCCGCGCGGACATGGTGGTGCGCTCCCCCCACATCGCGGGCAACAGCGCGGCCGCCCCGAACACGCCCCAGGTCCAGTGGCCGTCGCTGGGGCCGGCGAAGAACGCGCCCAGCACCGCGCCGAAGAGCGCCGCCTGCAAGGCCACACCCACGGCCGCCCAGGGGTGATCGCCCGCCTGCTGACGCAACCGCCGCGCCGGCGCGGCGAGCAGCGCGGCGGCGAAGTACCAGAGCACGATCATCAGGCCCACCAGTCCTTCGTTGGAGAGATAACTGACGTAGTAGACGTGATGGATCGGTCCCACCCCCATGTAGCCCATCGGTTCGACCCAGCGCACGGTCGTCTGATACCCGACGCCGCGTCCAAAGACCGGGCTGTCCCGAAAGGCCTCCAGGCCGACGGCCGCCTCCGGGACGCGATAGCCCCCGTCCGTGACCGAGGTGGCGAACCGGCTCAGGGTGTCGGCGGAGGGAAGCGCCTGCAGCAGGCCGGGATGGGACAGCGCCAGGATAGCGCCCATCAGGCCGAGCAGGAGCAGGCCGGTGGCGACCGCGCTGAGGCGGCGCGCCGGGCCGCGCAACGCGGCCAACCATCCCACTTGCCCGGTCACCGCCAGCCAGAGGGTACGGTAGCCGCTGGTGAGCGTGTCCAGCAGCGCGAGCGGGAGCGCCAGCCAGGCGAGGGCGCGCCATCGCGCGTTGGCGGCGACGGCGTAGCACAGCAGGACGATCAGCCAGGTGGTGGCCGTCCCCCCCCCTCGACCCGACGTCGCCAGGCTCGGAACGATCCAGAGCAGCGACCAAACGATGATGATCACCCCGGCCCGGCGGTAGGCCTCCGGTTTTCCCAGCGTGGTCGTCACCAGGAAGTGATAGAGGGCCACTTGCGAGAGATGATAGCCCGCCACCGCGACCAGGTTCAGATCGTGGCCCGCGACCAGATAGCCGTAGCTGGCCGAGGCGGCGGTGTACCCGACCAACAGCAGGGCTGGCAGATCGGAGGGCGTCCGCACGCGCGCAAACCGGCCCGGCCGGCGCAGGCTGGAGAGGGCCAGGCCGAGTGCGGCGCAGCCGAACAGCGCCAGCTTTACGAACACCAGGTGCCGGACGCGCTCGCCCCCGAACCGGGAGTCCAGCAGTCCGGCCGCGGTGACGATCACGGGTAGGGCCAACTCGGGCCAGATGAGTACGGTCAGTCCCGCCGCCAGCGCCGCGCCGAGGGTGAGACCCCCAAAGCGGTCCAGGCCGAGCGGGAGACCGACGCTGTTCGCGAGCACGGCCACCGTGAGAGCCACCGCCGCGATGCCAAGGGCAAGCGGCGCGCCGCGCGCCGCCAACCGGGGACTGTCGAGGCCCTCCTCCCTCCCCGTCAACCAGTTCGCACGTACCGTTGCCAAGGCGCCGCCCACCATGTCAGCCTCCCGGTCCTCCCGCGGCGTAGCTGACCGCCCGCGGGGCGGGGAACGCCTCCGCGACGCGCGCGACCAGTGCGGAGGGCGCGGGCTTCGCCCGGGCCAGCAGCATCTGGAAGGTTCGCACCAGGATCAGCGCGTCCAGCCACAACGAGAAGTGTCGGGCGTAGTAGAGATCGAGCCGCACCTTGTCCAGCACATCGTCGAGCCCGGCGTCGCCGCCGCGATGGATCTGCGCCCAACCGGTGATGCCGCACGGGACCACGTGGCGCTGCATGTAGGGTGGGAGGGACTCGCTCAGTCGCGTCACCACCTCGGGCTGCTCCGGGCGCGGCCCGACCAGGCTGAGATCGCCGCGCAGCACGTTCCAGAGCTGGGGCAGTTCGTCAATGCCGGTAGTGCGGAGCGCCCGGCCTAGCGGGGTGACGCGCGGGTCATCGCGCTGCGTCCACGCCCCGTCTGCTTGCACTTTGTCTATCCGCATGGTGCGGAGCTTGAACAGAGAGAACTCGCGCCCGCGGAATCCGATGCGGCGCTGCACGAAGAACACCGGGCCGGGGGAACTGAGCTTTACCAGCGCCGCCGCGACCGCGCCGATCACCACCGCGGCCGGCAGCAGCAGCAAGGTCAGGAGCAGATCGGACAGGCGCTTGCGCAGGTAGGCCAGGGCGTCCGGCGCGCGGTGCTGCGCGCGGAAGACCCACGCGTCCTCCGTCCGGAAGACCGGCGCGCGCCAGGTGCAGGTCTCGTAGAAGGTGAAGACATCGGCCACGGTGCTGCCGGCAAAGCTCGCCAGGGTGAGGATGGAGGCCGCCTCGGAGGAGGGAATGGCCCCGTCACTGAGCACCACGATATTCCGCCCGTGGCGGTTCAGCGCATCGAGCGCGCTTTCCCTGGGACATGAGCGGAGGCCGGCCGGCGGCTCGGGGGCCTCGGCGGCCGAGACCACCGGCAGAGCGGCGTCGGTCCCGAGCGCGATCGCGAGTTCCTTCCACACTCGGGAGAGCATCTCCGGGTCACCCACCCCCAGGAACTGGGAACGATACGCACCCCTCCGGCGCGACAGCCAAGTTTCACGAATACAGGTGAGCCCCACGCCTCCCGCCAGCCCCAGGCAGAGAAACGACAGGCGGCTTGTGTGCCAGGCCGGGACGAGGTAGAAGACAACCGCGCACGCCGCCGTCGCGGCCGCGCTCCCGCACATGGTCAGGCTGAGATTCCGCCCCCGGAGGGCGAGGTACCGCGGCTCATAGGCCCCGCACAGCGCCAGCGCGAGGAGCCAGATCGCCACCAGGGTGAGCATCTGCGCGAGCTGGGGCAGGCCCAGGCCCACGTCGGGCAGGGAACGGCGCCAGCCGTCGAGCGCGAGGGCCAGGCGGACGGTCACGCCCACCCAGCAGGCGTCCGCGACTATGAGTAGTGCCAGGGATCGTCGCCTCACCATCGGTCGCCACTCCCGAGGTCACAGCTTCGCAGAGGCCACATCGCCGGCCGCGCTAGGCGTAGTCATAGTAGTAGCCGTAGTTCCCGGCGGGCCGCACCTTGTTCAGCACCACGCCGGACACCCGCCGCCCGATCTGGTTGAGCAGCCCCCGCGCCCGCTGGAGCGCGCGCCCATGCGTCGCGCCGGGGACGCAGACCATGACCACGGCGTCGCAGAGGTTGGCCATCACCAGACTGTCGGGCGCGGCGAGCAGCGGAGGGCTGTCGAAGATGATCAGGTCGGCCTCACGCCGCAATTGCTCCACCAACTCCCGCATCTCCCGGGAGTCGAGCAGGTCGGCCGGATTGGGAGCGCGGGCGCCACAGGCGATCAGCGACAGCCCCGATCCCTCGAACGTGCGCGCCACGTGCTCCACCGCCGCCTGGCCGGCCAGGACATCGGACAGCCCTCTGGTGTTGGTCAGCCCCATCAACTGGCGGAGGGAGGAACGCCGCAGATCGGCGTCCACCAGCACCACGCGGCGGCCGCTCTGGGCGGCCACGATCGCCAGATTCAGGGCGGTGGTCGTCTTGCCCTCACCTGGCTCCGCGCTCGTCACCAGCACCGCCTGCCCCCCGCCGCCCGGGGTCAGGAAGCCCAGGTTGACGCGCAGACCGGAGTAAGCGTCGGTCACCCTGCCGTTGAGGGTGAGCGCGGGCAGGGCCGTGCTCGTCCCATGCCATTCGAACACCGGCACCGCGGCCAAGATCGGGGCGTCGGCGCATCGAATCACGTCGGCCTCGTCGCTGACGGTGTCATCCACTTGCTCTTGCAACAGGACCAGCCCGGTTCCCACCACCAGACCGAGGAGCAGGCCCAGCGTCAGGTTCGCCGGAACATTGGGCTTGATGGGGAGCCGCGGGGCCTCGGCCAGCTCGACCACATCCGTGTTGCCGAGGGCCATCACCCGCCCGACCTGCATCTCCTGTCCGCGCTTGAGGAGGTCGGAGTAGATTCCCTGGGCCACGTCCACCTGGCGCTGCAGCCGGGCCAGCGTGATCTGGCGGGCCGGCATCTTGTCCAGCTCGCCCTGCGTCCCGCTCAACTCCACCTGAAGCTGCCGTTCCCGCGCGCCCAACGCGGCCAGCTCGGCCTCGCCCTGGATCAACTGCCCCACCAGGGTCTGCTGCATCGCCAGGTCGCCTCCGCTGCCGACGACGGTGCGGATCTCGGCGTTCAACTGGTCCTGGGTGATACGAATCTGCTCCTCCACCTGCTTCACCGGCGCGGAGAAGGCGCTGGTGTACTGGGACTGTAGCAGCAAGCGCTGTCCCTCCAGGTCCACCAGCTTGGCGCGCAGTTGCTGCACCACGGCGTTATCGCGGACGCGCGCGGCCTGGATGCTCTTGTCCTGCCGACCGAGCTGCTTGCGGACCTCCCCGAGCCGTTCCCGCGTCTGCGCCAGGTCGGCCTTGGTCTTGTCTATATCGCCTCGCAGCGAAGCCGCGGGCCAGCAAATCGCCGGCGGAGGCGTCCGGGGCGATGGCCCCGGTGGACTCCCTGAACGCGCGCAGCGCCTCCTCAGAGCGGCCCAGGTTCCCCTTGGCGATCTCCAGTTGTTCCGTGAGATACCGACTGGCGCTCTCCGACGAGCCTTGGGCCCGGTGGCGGTTCAGTTCGACGTAAGCCGAGACCGCGGCGTTGGCGATTTGCCGCGCCGCCTCGGACGAACGCGCCCGCGCGCGGAGCCGGACCAGACGCGTCTTGGGAACGATATCGGCCTGGATCGCGCCGCCTACCTGCGAGGCGCTGAGCTTCGGCCCACCGTGCTCCTTGAGCCAAACGGCGGTGGCGGCGGCGGTTGACTTGCCCTGGATTAGCGTCGCGTGGGTCTCAATGTCGGGCGCCGCGATCGCCCCCATCATCAGTTGCAGTTGGTCCGCGTTCTCCGCCCCGAGGGCGGACCCCGCGGCCGGTTCGCTCACCAACAGCGTGGCCGTCGCCTCGTAGATCCGCGGGCTTACCAGCGTGACTACACAAGTCGCGCCGAACACCGCGGCCGCCGCAATCAGCAGCGTCCACTTGCGCCGGAGCGCGAGGTCCAGGTAGGAGGTGATCGGGGAGGCGGCCGCGCTCAACGCGGCGAGGCCGGCGGGCGTCGGTCGGACGAGCGCGCCGAACTCGGCGCGCGGGACTGGTAACTGAGTTGCGGCATCGTGCTCTATCATTGGCTGCTACCTCGCCGCCGCGGAGGAGAGAACGGTGTCCAGCGCCGACCGGTTCTCCGCGGCCTCAGTGAAGCGGATGTCGAAGCGGTGCTCGCCCAGCCCCGTGATCGGGTCGAGCGTGCCCGTGCCATTGGTGAGGGTCAGCACCCCGTGGCACGCCTCAGTGCCCACGGTGGCGGCGAACACCCCGGTCGCGGTCGCCCTGGATCGGTGGATGATCGAACCGACCTCCTGGCGCAGGCCCGGGAAGGTGATCTGGGCGGTGGCCGAAGTCAGTTGGATCGGGATCAGCGATCCGTTCGCGGTCGTCAGTTGTCCCCCGGCCGTTGCGGTCGCGGTCAGATTCGCCGAACTGCTCCCGCGGGCGGTGTAGCTGTAATCGAGCACGACGCGCCCCCGCGCCACCCAGAGTGTGATCGTGCCCGATCCGTTCTCGGCCCATTCGCCGTTCACCCGATGGGCCTCGTGCCGACCCGCCATCACGCCCGAGCCGCCAAGGAGGTTGACGGGCGCCGCGTGGGAGGCGCCTCCGCTCTCCGTCGCGAGACCGGCCAACCCTCCGAGCATCAGGAGCGGAATGGTCCGCGCCATGAGAACCGACTGGGACACCCGCGCGCCGGTAGCGTCATCGCCGACCTCGGCGCGGAAGCGGTGAGACACACCTGGAATCAGCACCTCGTAGGGGGCCTCCGCGCTGACCGCCACCGAGGCGCCAGGAGCTACCAGTTCGCTCCGCGCCGCGACGGTGCTCACCGCGATCCAGTTCTCCGAGTCCGGCTGACTCGCGCGGTTGCCCGCGCCAACCTTCGGCGTCGCTCTGCGTTCCACCACGAATCGCACGTCCCACTGCGCCTGGCGCGGGCTGTTGTTGACGATGATCGCGCTCATCTCGATCATCTTCTTCCCGCCCCTCTCGACCACGCGCCACCCTCCCTCACGCACGGCAACCACAGCCTCCGCTTGCGCGGGGCGGGCGCTCAGGACAAGACTCATCAGGCACCACCACGAGAATATGCTCAGTGTCCGGGTGCGAACCGACACGATCTCACCTCTCCACATGGCTCTCTCGCTATTTCAACAAGTAGGGAAGGATCGGCAGGAAGCTCAGCAGACTGCGCCCCTGCTCCTCTTTCGCAGGCACAAACAGGACGTCTCCGTCCTGCAGAGTGATGTTCTGTTTGGAATCGGCGCGGCTGAGCAGTGCCCCCAGATCCACGGCCAGTGACTTGGGCTGCCCTGCGACCAGGCGCAGGACGGTGGCCTTGGACAAGAGGGCCGACGGCGTCACGCCACCGCTGGCGTTCAGCAGGTCCACGACCGTCGCCGCCACCGGGAGCGCCTGGCGGCCTTGCGTGCGCACCTCTCCCAGCGCGTAGACCGTGAGGCCTGCCCGCTTGGGTATGGTGAGGACGTCCCCCGCCTGAAGCAGCAGATTCTGGGAGGTGTCTCCTTGCAGCAAGGCGGCGAGGTTCAGTGGCACG
>CAZUGW010000164.1:6055-7350 GCA_964620055.1 uncultured bacterium | reverse complement strand
TCGGTGAAGACCTCGCCCTCGTCACCCGCCGTCAGCGCCTCCACCTGCTTCCCGTCCTTCACCAGCCCCAGCACCGTCGCGGTGGCGGCGCACTCGTGATAGCCCAGGAACTCCGTCCGCGCCACGTAGCGGCCATAGCCGGACCGGACGTCGAACGCGAACTCCTTCTCCGCATGGGCGCGGGCGCGCGCGCGCTGCTCGGCCATCGCCCGGTTGAACCCCTCCTCGTCCAGGCCCAGGCCGTGCTCCTTCGCGACGTCTCCCGCCAACTCCTTCGGCAGGCCGTAGGTGTCGTACAACCGGAACGCCTCGTCCCCCGGCAGCACCGTCAGCCCGGAGGCCTGGGCGCGCTCAATGGCCGCGATGAGCGGGCTGTAACTGCGCTCCAGCGTCTCCTCGAACTGCTTCTCCTCCTGCTCGATCCAGGCCGCGATGCGCCCCTCCGCTTCCGCCACCTCGGGATAGATGCCGCCCATGGTGGCGACCACCGTCGGCACGAATCCGTGCAAGAACGGGCGGTCAATCCCCAGCGTGCGCCCGAAGCGATAGGCGATCCGCAGAATCCGTCGCAGCACATAGCCCGCGCCCTCGTTCGACGGCGTGAACCCGTCCGCCAGCAAGAACGACAGAGCGCGCACGTGATCCGTGATGATCCGCGTCGCGAGGTCGTGCTCCCCGACCAGCAGGTCCGGCAGACCGGGGTTCGACTGCCGCGCCCGCGCCTCCACCACCGCTTTGATTGGCGCGAGCAGGTCGGTCTCGAAGATGGTGGGCACGCCCTGCATCACCACGTTCAGCCGCTCGAAGCCCAGGCCCGTGTCAATGCCCGGCTTGGGGAGCGGCTCCAGCACGCCGGCCTCGGTCTTGTTGTAGGTCTGAAACACCAGATTCCAGACCTCGGTGAAGCGCCCGCACTTGTGCGTCGGGTCGCAGTCAGAGCAGCCAAACTCCTCGCCCTTATCCCAGTGCAACTCGGTGTCCGGCCCGCACGGTCCCGAGTTCCCCACCGGCCCCCACCAGTTCGTGGGATCGGTGACGATCCGACTGTCGGGGATGCCGATCTCGTTGCGCCAGATAACCGGGGCCTCGTCATCCTCGGGATGCACCGTGATCCAGAGGCGCTCCTTCGGGATCTGCAAGACCTTGGTCACGTACTCCCAGGCGTACTCGATGGCTTCCCGGGAGTTATCCACGGCGACCACAGTGGCGGCGGTGCGCGACAGCTCCGCTGCGCCGTAGCCCGAGCCGCAGCCTGCATCGAGCACACGCCTCATGCGCGCCAGCCGGGCCGCAAA
>CAZUGW010000164.1:0-6045 GCA_964620055.1 uncultured bacterium | reverse complement strand
ACTCGATAGCCCCGCGCTTGAAGTAGTCGCCGAACGAGAAGTTGCCCAGCATCTCGAAGAACGTCGCGTGAAACGGCGTCCGCCCCACCTCGTCAATGTCGTCGGAGCGGAAGCATTTCTGGCACGTCGCCACCCGCGGATACGTGGCCGGCACGATCCCCCGAAACCACGGCACGAACGGCTGCATCCCCGCGGACGTGAAGAGCGTGGTCTCGTCCGTGGGCTTCAGCGAGGCGCTGGGGAGCACCTTGTGCTCGCGCTGCGCGAAGAAGTCCAGAAAGCTCTGCCGCAATTCCCGGCTGACACTCATACGTGGGTACCTTCCCTAGCGAGTGCGTCCGCCACGGGCGGACGCAGTGGTGAGACCTCCAACTGGCTGCAGGAGCATTATAGCAGACTCACGATTCGGCCGCACTCGGCGTCTCCGGGGCGAATACCTCCGGCCAGAACCGCAGCAGCAAGGCCTTGATGACGCCCGCCGTCGGCACGGCCAGCAGCATCCCCAGGAAGTTGAGCACTGCACCGCCGGCCATCAGGGAGAAGATGATCACCAGCGGGTGCAATCCGACGCGGCGGCCGATGACGCGGGGGTAGACCAAGTTGTCCGAGACCAGGTTCCCCAGGATGAGCAGTCCGATCATCACCCCGATCTTCACCAGCCCCATCCCGGTCACGCCCATGGTGATGGCGATGACGGTGATGGCGGTCGGGAAACCGAGGTAGGGGATGATGGAGAGCACGCCGGTCATCAAACCCAGCAGCACGGCGAACGGGACGCCCATGATGAGCAAGACCAGGCTGGCATAGGTCCCGACCAGCGCGGCCATGGTCGCCATCCCGAGCAGGTAGCTGCCGACGATCCGGTTGATGTCCCCCGCCACCTCCACCGTGCTCGCCTGCTGCTTCTCCGGCACGAGGTCCAGCAGGACTCGTCCCAGGACGTGATAGTCACGCAACAGCCAGAAGGAGACGATGGGTGCAATCACCACCACCGCCAGGAGCAGCGAGGAGGAGCTCTTCAGCCAATTGAGGAGGGAGAGGAGCACCTGGAGCCCCCATTTCTGGAGGTAGTCGCCAATCGCCCCGAGCGCGGTGAACACGTCGTGCGGCCGGATGCCCAGCCTTTCGGCGTAGCCGATCCCCGCCTGTTCCGCGCGGGCGGCGAACTGATGAACCGACTCGACGTAGGTGTTGTAGTTCTTGACCAGGTCCTGCGCCTCGCCCACGACCAGCGGGACGATCAGCACCAGGCCCACTAACGCCAGCGCGAGCAGCCCCAGGAACACCAGGCCGATGGCGCGGTGGCGCGGCAGGCCGCGCTTGCCCAGCAGCTCGATCAGCGGATTGAGGGAGTAGGCCAACACCATTCCCACGAGGAACGGCGTCAGGATGGAGCGGATCTGGTAGAGGAGCAGCGCCGCCAGCAGCCCGACCACGACGCCCAGCAGCCACTTCGGCCACACCCAGAGGCAGGTCTCCGGGTGCTGCGCGTCTTCCGCGTCTACCGTCCGCTGCGTGGCGCGATAGACGACCGTCGCCGCATACGTGCCGACGATGATGGTGAGCAGTCCGACCAGAGCCAGCGGTACGCCCATCGGGTCCCTCCTGCCGCGAAAGCCGAAGCGCCGAGCCGTTTCGACCCGACGCTTCGTTACCACGCCCTTCGCCCGGATTCCTACGTCTAACTTTCCGCGTCGCCCCCAATACGGATGATCCCTTGTGCCGGGGCCGTTCGACTCCCCGACTCTTCGACTCCTCGCTATTCCCGGATATACTCCCGCAATCGGGCCAGCGCGCGGTGTTGCAGCCGCGAGACGTGCATCTGCGAGATGTTCATGCGCTTCGCCACTTCGGTCTGCGAGAGGTTGCGGAAGAAGCGCATCTCGACGATCTGCCGTTCTCGGTCCGGCAGAGACTTCAGCGCCTGCGACAGCCGGTTGCGCCGCTCGAACTTCTCGATCTCCGGGTCCTCCCGGCCGATGTAGTCGGCCAGGGCGCCGCCGGAATCCTCTTCATCGGAGCCCAGGTCGCGGTCCAGCGACGGAAGCTCGTAGAGGTCGCTCAGTTCCAGCGCCTCCACCGCCTCCTCCTCCGGTATGACCAAGCGCGTCGCGATCTCGCCTACAGTGGGGGCGCGGTCCAGCTTCTGGCTCAACTCGTCCACCGCGCGGTTGGCGGCGAGGCTGAGTTCCTGGAGGCGGCGCGGCACCTTCACCGCCCAGCCCTTGTCGCGGAAATGCCGCCTGATCTCCCCGACGATGGTGGGCGTGGCATAGGTGGCGAAACGGATGCCGCGGCCGGGATCGAAGCGATCAATGGCGTTGATCAGCCCGATCATCCCGACCTGGGTGAGGTCCTCCAACGGCTCGCCGCGGTTGGCGAACTTGCGCGCCAGGTAGCGCACCAGGTTCATGTGCGCGAGGATGAGCCGCTCCCGCACCTGCGGATCGCGGGTGCGCGAGAACTCGCTGAACAGCTCCGGCGTGGCGACATCGGAGGTGGAGACGCGCACGGGCGGCGTCACCTCCTCCACTACCTCCACGGTCTCGGGGTCTGCCGCCTGCTCGCCGCCGTCGTCTTCAGTTCGCGCCGCTTCCTGCGGGTCCATCGTTCACTACCTACTGCGGGTTACGAAACTTCGTCATGCGCACGCACGTCCCCGTCTTGGGATCGCACACCACGTCCACTTCGTCCATGATGGAGCGGATGATCACCAGGCCCAGGCCGCCGATCTCGTCGTACTCGCACTGTCCCACGCGGTCCAGATCGAACCCCGGCCCGTCATCTACGACCTCTACCACGAGCTTCTCGGGGGCGATGTGAAAACGCACGATGATATCTTGTGACGCGCTGGCCGGCACGTGTTCGACCGCGTTGGTGCAGGCTTCGCCGACGGCGAGTCTGATGTCATCCGCCTGGGAGACGACGAAATCGAGTTGCGCCGCCAGCGTCCAGGCGGTGCACCGGGCCAGTTTCACGAATTCCGGCTTGCGTGGGAGTCTCAGCTCTAGCTGCGAGGTAGCTACCGTACTCATCACGCCACCTCCTGGAGCGCCGATGCGACGTCGTCGCGCATTGTGAATACCCCGTTCAACCGCGTGATCTCGAACACCCGCTTCACCTGCGGCCGCGCGCCGGCGATGACCAGACTGCGGGCGGATTCGTTCACACGCTTGAGCAGACCCACCAGGATGCCAAGACCTGCGCTATCCAAGTATTCAGCGCCGCTGAGATCAATCACCAGTCGTTGGACGTTGTCCGCGAGCAGCGAGACGGCCGCGTTCTTCACCAGGTCGCTGTTGGACACATCCACCTCACCCTGTAGGGACAGCACCGCGCTGTCGTTCCCCTCCCGGCGGGAACTGATCTGAAGTGAGTTTCCCATCGCGTCTCCTCTGCTCTCCTCCATCGCGCCCTTTAGTTCTTTCGCGCCCGCCTCCGGCGGACCCTCTCCACCTACATTCCCTGCCCCTCTCCGATTCCCTATCCCCCATCCCCTAGACCCTAGACCCTAGCCCCGATGCCTGATTACCTCCCCGATCCCCTTCCTCAGCCCCGACAGCCATCCCCCGAGCTTTGCCAGGGCCGGGGACACCGCTCCCGCCATCAATGTCTCGGCGGCGATCGCCGCCGTCCAGCGCTCGATGCGATGCACCGTGTTGGACAGCGGAACCAGCGTCGCGTCAATATGCGAGGCCGTGCGATGCACTCCCCGTGCCGCCTCCTCCACCTGCGTCAGCGCCCGCCTAGCATCATTCTCTACCAGCCGGCCCACCTCATCGGCCAGCCGGTCCAGGCGCCGGGCGAGCACGTAGCCCCGGACCGAAAGCGCGATCACCGCCCCCGCGGCGAGGATCACCGCGATCAGTTCCACGTAGCGAAGGACTTCCATCCCCGACACCATCTGCTCCTCTCAGCGCGCAGAGGCGATGATCCCCCCGAACGCCACCGCCTCCCTATGGTAGCACACCGCGGCCTGCCCCGGCGTGACCGCGCGCAGAGGTTGGGCGAATTCAAGTCTCACCGCCTCGTCCTCCGGGTAGGCCCGACACGCCGCCGGCGGCGCGCCGTACCTGATCTTCACTGCCACATCCGCGCCCTCCGGTGGCACGCTCGACCAGGCCACGTAGTTCACCTGCGCCATCACCAGCCCCCGCGCCTCCAGGTCCTCCTCCTCGCCCACCACGAGCCGATTCGCCCCCGCGTCTACCGCGATCACGTACAACGGCCTGGCGTGGGCGATCCGCAGGCCCTGGCGCTGGCCCACCGTGTAGTACGGGATGCCACGGTGCCGCCCGAGCTGCCTCCCCTCCTTGTCCACAATCGGCCCCGGGACCGCCCAGCCGGGTCGCAGCCGCTCCACGTATTCGCCGTAGCTCCCCTCGGAGACGAAACAGATCTGCTGGCTCTCCGGCTTCTCCGCCACGGAGAGGTTCAAGGCGGCGGCGCGAGCGCGCGTCTCCACCTTTGTCATCTCGCCCAGGGGGAACAAGGCGCGCGACAACTGCTCCTGGCTCAGATCATACAGCGCGTAGGACTGATCCTTTGTCTCGTCCACGGCCCGCAGCAAGGCCCAGCGCCCGGTCTCTTCGTCACGCCGCAGCCGCACGTAATGCCCCGTCGCCAGTCGCGTCGCGCCGATCAGCTCCGCCCGCCGCAGCAGTTCCTGGTACTTCACATAGGTGTTGCAGAGGATGCATGGATTCGGCGTCAGGCCTTTGACATAGCTGTCGCAGAATGGTTCGATCACCAATCGCTGGAACGCGTCCCGCAGATCGAGCATGTAGTGCCGAATCCCCAGGGCTTGCGCCACCCGCCGCGCGTCCTCCACCGCCTCCCACCCGCAGCACCCCCGCGTCCCAGCGCACGCCTCCGCCTCGCGAGGCCAGATCTGCATGGTGAGGCCCACCACCTCGTACCCCTGCTCCAGCAGCACCGCCGCCGCCACCGAGCTATCCACCCCGCCGCTCATCGCGACGGCCACCCGCTCACTCACCGCCCGACCTTTCCTCCTCCCCCTCCCCTTTTTGCCTTTTGCCTTTTTCCTTTTTACTTCTCTCCTCCCATTCCGCCATCCGCTCCCGAATCCGCTTCTCGTACCCCAGGTCCGTCGGCTCGTAGTACCGCCGCGACTTCGTGTCTGGGGGGAGGTACTCTTGAGGAGTGAAGTGCCCCGGGGAGTCGTGCGGGTACTGGTACCCTTCCCCATGCCCGAACCGCTTCGCGCCGGGGTAGTTCGCGTCCCGCAGGTGCTTGGGCACGGGCGGGACCTGGCGGTTCTTCACGTCCTCCCGCGCCCGCGAGATCCCCAGATACGAGGCATTGCTCTTCGGCGCGGTGGCCACGTAGATGGTCGCCTGCGCCAGCGGAATCTGCGCCTCGGGCAGGCCTACGTACTCCACCGCGTGCGCGGCCGCGGTCGCCACCACCAGGGCCATCGGGTCGGCGTTACCCACGTCCTCCGCGGACTGAATCACCAGGCGCCGCGCGATGAACCGCGCGTCCTCCCCCGCCTCCAGCATCCGCGCCAGCCAGTACAGCGCGGCATCGGGGTCGCCGCCGCGCAGGCTCTTTATATAGGCGGAGATCACGTCGTAGTGCGTGTCCCCCTCTTTGTCATATCGCAACGCGCGATGTTGGGCGGCGTCCTCCACCATCGCCAGCGTGATCGTCTTCGCACCCTCCAACTGCGCCCGTTGCGCCGCCGCCTCCAGCGCGTTCAGGGCCGCCCGCGCGTCGCCGTTCGCGAGGTTGACGATGTGCTCCCGCGCCTCCGGAGGCAACTCCAACTCCATCGCCCCCAACCCGCGCTCCGCGTCTGCCATCGCCCGATCCACGATGGTCCCCATCCGCTCCGCGGTCAGTGGCTCGAACACGAAGATGCGCGAGCGGCTCACCAGGGGCGCGTTGATCTCGAAGTAGGGGTTCTCCGTGGTGCAGCCGATGAGGATGATGGTGCCGTCCTCGACGTGGGGCAGGAACGCGTCCTGCTGGGCTTTGTTGAAGCGGTGGATCTCGTCCACGAACAGGATGGTGCGCCCACCG
>CAZUGW010000163.1:6409-7378 GCA_964620055.1 uncultured bacterium | reverse complement strand
CCAACCTCAAGGGGTCGAGTTATATCAACTACCCGCGCCAACCGCGGCCGCAAGAGGTGGCGCAAGGGGTGCGCAAGCTGTATACAAAGAACCCTCCCCAACCAGACGATATATCGTCGAATGATCCCAGGACCTGGGGCTATCTGGTAGCCGTGGATCGGCAGAACGGCGAGATTCTAACCGACAGCGAGGCGAGCTTCACCAGCCTGGGCCTGTCCACCAACCCTTACGAGCGGCGCACGCGCGTGCGCGTGGACTCCAAGAACGGGATCATCCGGTTCAACTACAACAGCAAGGCCGACACAGACGGAGTGGACACGCCCGACCGCTCCGGGCGGAACTATCGCATCTTCTGCCGGGCGGAGGCGGACTGGGCGGTGCAACTGATGCCGGCGGCGCGGATCTACCCGCGCTCCTCCAACGGCTTCCCCGGCGGGCCGTCGGCGAGCGGGCAGGCGGGAGGGCCGCTCACCTATGCGTGGCGCGGGACTAACCCACAGCAAACTCGGCAACTCTATTTTCCGCTGTCGGAGCAGGGCCAGACGGTGGCGGTGGACTACTACAGCAAGGACAACGTCTATATCGAGGGCGAAGTGCATACCATCGGCGGACCCAATGTTACGGATCTCGGGGCCTGGGCGTGTCCGCTCACGGCGCCTCTGAGTCAGGAGCCGAACGCGTTCGGGCCGGTGAACGTGCGGGGCGTGAGCGTCCGGGCGCGGGCGGTGTGGGTGGCCCGGGGTCGGCAGTCGAGCCTGGAGGATGTCGCGAAGCGGGTAAACGAGGGTTACCCCCGAGCTCCCGAGAAGAGCCTGGAGGAGACGTGGCGGCAGGTGATTGTGCCGACGCTGATTACGAGGACGCCGATATAGCGAGGAGTCGAAGAGTCGAAGAGGCGAAAGGCGAAAGGCGAAAGGCGAGCGTAGGTGACGGTAAGGGGCGTAGACAACGGGAGAAGAGACCGCGGGT
>CAZUGW010000163.1:0-6399 GCA_964620055.1 uncultured bacterium | reverse complement strand
CATCTAGCGAGGAGTCGAAGAGTCGAAGAGTCGAAGAGTCGAAGAGTCGAGCCGAGATTTGGGATGAAGGGATTGAGGCAGACAAACAGGATGGGGCGCGGCTTCACTTTGGTGGAGGTGCTGATTGCGGCCATGCTGGTGGCGATCGTGATCGGGATGCTGCTGATTCCGATCGTGAACAGCATCGGCTACTTCCGCGCGGCCACCGCGCGCGGGGACGCGCAGAACGTGGCGCGCAACGCCCTGGATACGATGGCCGGGGAGCTGTCCGAGGCGGCCTACGTGTGGCAGGACATGGATGACAACACCCTGCTCGCGTTCGCCCCGCCGCTGCGCGTGGACCCCTCGGACCCCAACAGCCAGATCGTCACTCCGCCGCGGCCGGACTGGGATCACGCGGTGCGCTACTGGCGGGCGCTCCACAACCCGACCTATAACTACAGCGCGGGGACGACGCTGTCGCAGCCCAATCCGTACTTCCTGGCCCGCACGGTGGTGGAGCATCCGTCCGAAGAAGATGACGCGTGGAATACGGGAGACGACCCGAGACACAACCGGAATCGGGCGTGGGCCGATCTTATGAACAACCCGAACACCCCGGGGTATCAGGCCGGCGTCAACTGGTCGCCCATCACGCGAATCGTGCATACGGACGTGGATCGAAAGTGGGGCGGAGGCGTCGGCTATCGGGACAAGACGCTGCAGCCCGGGTATCCGTACCTGGAGATGACGTGGAACCCCTCGGACCATCCAGAGGGGCCAGTTCGGTTCTACCGGGATAGTGTCGTGGGCCTCACGCCCAATTCGGTAGATTACAGCGTCCCGCAGCTTCAGTTCGAGCCGATGATCGTCTCGGGCGAATGGCTGACGCCGGGGCCGGACCATTCGACGTACCTCGCCCATTACCCGTTGTGGCGGTTAGGCGTGCCCTATACGAGTTGGACGGCCCTGCAGGGCGAGAACCCGGTGTTCCCGGATCCGACGGTGCTCGATCAGGTGAAAGACTGGGTGCGCGATCCGTTCCTGGTGATCTATCGGTACGGCGCCGGCGTTCCGGGGGTGTCCGTGGGTCAGTACGCGCCGATCGGGATCGGTTGCTTCGACTGGCGCAGCCGCACCATGAAGGTGATCAACCCTCACGTCTACACAGGGATGCCGATCTACGACACCTACGACTACCCCGCGCGCTCCTGGGACCCGCTCAAAGCGGTGGACATCGCCTTCGACGTGGACTGGGTGAACGGGGCGATGCGGTTTGACTTCCCGCCCTATCATGCCGAGTTGACGCCGCCGCGAACAGACGACCAGCCGGTGGTGGTGGAGGGAAAGGCGCTGAAGGAAGGGCCCGGCGGGCCCCTCGATTACCCCCTTCCGCTGGCGAGCCCGGAGTGGTGGGAGACCCGCGTGGGGGGCACGGCGCTGTACCACTTCCTGCTCCCCGACAGCGTCTCGGTGCGGCTGGACAGTAACGGAGACGGGCGACCGGACCGCGCGCTCCAGCGAGTGCACCGCACGCCGCGGGACTACTCGGATGAGTTCCAGGTGGGGCTCGATCCGGTGGCGAACGGCGACGCGACGCAGCCCAAGTATGGGTATATCAGGTTACCGGCCCACCTGTCGCTCTGGGTATCAAAACAGATAGACGGCAAGCCGACACGGGTATGGATCGCCACGAAGGATATTCCCACGTTCTGGATCTACTACCGCTGGCGGAGCAATGGCGTGGTCCCGGCGGGACTGGGGCTGGACGGCGAGAAGCCCGACCTGGTGTCGGCCTATTACCGCACCGCGTCGGTGATAGACATCAACCTGACCGTGGCGCGGACCGGCCCGCGGGGTTCGCAGGCGGCGCACATGACGCGGCGGGTGAAGCTGCAGAACGTGATCCGCGAGATTCGTGAGGGCAAGTAGCGGGATGAGAGTGATGCGGAGAAACACCCACGACGAGCGCGGCCAGGTGCTGATCGTCGCGGTGATGGTGCTGTTCGGCGTGGCCACGCTGGCGGCGCTGTTCGCCGCGATCGTGGGCGCGCAGATCGTGCAAGTAACGCGCTACACCGACGTCGCCGAGCTGCGGAACGTGGCCGAGGCGGGTCTTCGGTTGGCGAACGAGCAGTTGGTCTATGGAGCGCACGGCGCGGATTGGCGGCCGCAGCCCGGATTCATCCCGATAGGCCGGGGGCAGGTGACGCTCAAGGTCAGCTACGGCCCCACGCCGACCGAGCTCCAGAAGCGCTTCCTATTGATCTCGGCCACCGCCACCTTCGGGCGGGATAACCCGTTCCTGAGCTACACCGTCCTGGGCGTGAAACCACTGCTGCTCACGGATTACGCCCGGTTCATCACCGACCGCGACGAGTTGCGGCAGCCGGCCGCGTTGGGGGTGACCGGGGTGGAGCTGGCCGGAGAGCCGAGGGCCTCGGGCTATGGCGGGGCCTATCAGTTCTCCATCGCCGGGCCGATCCGCTCCAACACCGACCTCGCGTGGTACGGGAATTCCCAGGTGAACCTATCCACCGCACTCGCCCCGGTCGGGTCGGGGACATGGGGCGGACTCGAGGTGCTGCGGGACGACCGGATCGAGGTGGCGGGGGAAATGCGGAGCGGGGCGGTGCTGACAGGGGACATGGCAACGGACCAGACGGCGCGGGCCGACCATCCGCTGCAATTGCTGTTCAACGGGAATCCGTGGTCCGCGACCATGCCCAATCTCTTCACTCCGAGCAACAGTGGCGATATAGACGCTTATCTTGGCGGCTTTCCCGATCCGGCGGGTCAGGGGGGGAACGCCTGTCGGGTGCTGGCGGGACTGCCGTCCTACACCACGACGTTCAGCGGGCCGCTCGATCCCCCCGATCTGTCAGTGCCGCGGGTCAACCCGCCCCGCATGGACGCGGTGGACCCGGACATGAACACGAACCGCTACCTGATCCTCACCCGGGACTCGGGGCAGTGGTTCCCCGATGCAACCGGGGCCTGGCACAACCGCGGTGAGTTCGGCTGGGGGTGGGTGGACTACGGCGGGATCTACGTGGACAACGCGAGCGAGATTCAGTACGGGCACGACCTGGAGAACCTGCGGCTGAACTGGGTGGGATCGTACGATGTGCCAGGGGCCGACGAATTGCAGCCGGATGGGACGCGGCGTGCCCGCGCCGACGGCACGGTGAACTGGTGGGACAAGACGGGCCGGTATTACGCCCCGCCGGGCGTCGAGATCATCCTGCACGGAGAGGCCCCGAGCTGCCCGTACCTAGAAGTCATCCGGCACGATCTCCGGACGGACCCGGCGACGGGGACGAAATACTACTGGCGCGACCAGGACGGCAAGCCGATCCCAGCGGTCCCGTCGGCGGTTCCGTACGCTCCCGGGGCCGGGAGGTGCGCGCGACCAAGCAATCAGGACGCCGCGCTGGGCGTTACGGGGAGGGGGGACCGGGCGACCTTCCCCTTCCCGCCCAACGGGGTGATCTATGCGGAAGGGAACGTGCGCCTCCGTGGGATCATGCCGGTAAATCGGGGCCGAACCACGCGGAACAGCGTCGCGGTCAGCGGCTACTTTCTGCCGGATACGGACCCGAACACGAAGAAGCGGTATCGGAACTACGATCTCCAGGTGGTCTCGGGGGGGACGATCTATGTGGAGGGAGACCTGCTCGCCGCCAAGAGCGCGGGACTGCTACCCTCCGCGCCGGGGAGCGGCGAATTTGCGTTGACCGAGGATGACAGGAAATACGGCTCCCGCGTGGCGCTGATCGCGCGGGACAACGTCTGCCTGAACACGACGGCGCTCCACCCGCGGCCGGCGAATCTGTACGCGCGGGATGACGCCGGTCAGTATTCCGCGGATAGCTACAACGACCGCGTGCCGGCCTATCCTGATCCGGACACCGGGGGATATCCGCCGTATCTGCTGTTCCAGGGAGACACCGATCCGACTCTCAACCTGGACTCAAGCGCCTCCGATGCCACCGCGGCCCGGCAGGAGACCATCCCCGCGGGCCTCGAGTTTGTGTACACCAACGTGCGGCTGCAGATCGGAGACACGCGCGACCTGCGGCTGATCATGGGGCACTTGGGGTGGTATACGCGCGATGTCAACGGTGAGCCGGGCGAGCAGACAGAGGCCCTGCAGCACGCGCGGGCGGCGGTAGAGGTAGAACTGCAGGTCAACGGGACGGTCCGCAACTGGCAGAACGACAGCCCCACGTACACGTTCAAGTCCGAGGGGAATGAACCGGCGGACGGCTCCTCGCATTGGTATCTGGAGCCGAGCCGCTACCCGCCCGCACAAGGCACTAGCACCCCCTTTGACGTAGATGACTATCTGGAGTGGCTCCCGCTGCTCGACGACCAGAATCCGCCCCAGCCCATTCAGGCGATGAACAACCTCGGCCTGACGGGAGCGGACGCACTACGGTTCAGCCCCTGGATCACGCCGGTGTGGGACGAGAACGTGCAGGACCCCCACTGGATCGTGAAGCCCCGCGAGCTCGGCTATGTGCTGGGCCCGCTCGCCATCACCCCGCCGCGCGGCAGCGACCCCATGCCGGTGCGGGTGGAGGCGATGGTGTACGCGCAGAACGGGTCGTGGTTCATCCTCCCGGGACCGTGGTTCAACGAGGACCCGGACGAGATGCCGCCGCCGGACCTGGATACGATGCAGAAGATTCAGGGCTGGTTCGACGGCCGCGTCGCTCCCGCCTATCACGAACCGCTGAACCTGCAGCTCACCTTCTACGGCGCCATCTCCGAGAACCGGCCGGCGCCGGTGGGAGACGTGACGGACTGGACCAGCAAGTGGGCCGGGCCGTACGTCGCCGGCAGTTCTGCGGTGGTGGACGGGGCCTATTTGAAATACGAGTACGACCCACTGCTGCGCTGGACGCGGGAGGAGAACGACGGAGTCACCGACCAGGTACATCCGCGCTTCCCGAACCTACCGCTTACCCCTGATCTGCTGATCTGGGGCGAACGCGTCTCCGGGTTTGCAGGAGGATGAGCGCGGGCGGCGTAAAGGCATAAACAAGAGCGGTCGCACCGCCCATTCGTTGCGGAACAAAACGGGCGATGGTATAATCTAACCTCTGCGAGGGCGTCTCGAGGAGGGCCTGGGCGGTGCGGACGCGCCCAGCAAGGCTCTCGCGGGGACAGGACGGGCAACAGAAGATGGCCGTACAACAGGTAATTGGCCTGGACATTGGGACCAGCCGGATCAAGTTCGTGGAGGCGCACGTCGGGCGACGGGGCCCCGTCATCACCGCCGCGGGGATCGGGCTGACCCCGAGGGATACCATCTCCAACGGCGTGATCGTTGACCCCGACACCCTGGGCGCGGCGGTGCGGCAGTTGCTCGACCAGCACGGGGTGAAGACAAAGGCGGTGATCAGTTCGGTGGCCAGCCAGTCCTCGCTGGTGGTGAGACCGATCGAGGTGCCGCGCATGACCCGGCAGGAATTGGCGCAGACGATGCAGTTCGAGGTGGAGCGCCACATCCCGTTCGCGGCGAGCGAAGTGGTGATGGACTTCCAGCCGATGGTCGCGCCGGAGCAGCTTGCCGCCGACGCGCAGAACATGGACGTGCTCCTGGCGGTGGCGCAGGAGGACATGATCAACAACCACGTGGAGACGCTGCTCCGGGCCGGTCTGGACCCGGTGGCCCTGGACGTGGAGCCCCTCAGCGCGTGCCGCTCGCTGATAGACATCAACGCCGAGGAGGGCGCTTACGAGCACACCTATGCGCTGCTCAACATCGGCGCCACCACCACCGATCTGAGCATCATCCGCCGAGGGCTGTTGAGCTTCACGCGCCCGGTGCCGATGGCCGGGGACAATGTCACTCAGGCCATCGCCGACGCGCTCGGCTACGAGTTCCACGAGGCGGAGCGACTCAAACTCGAGCACGCCACGCTGTTCGTGGAGCAGGCGCCGGCCCTGCCGCAGGCCCCCGTGGAGCGCGCCCCCGCGCCCCCGCCGGAGCCGGAGGAGGGCCTCAGCTTCCTGACGCCTCCGGAGGAGGAGGACAGCGGGCGGCCAGGGCCGGTGTTCGATCTGGGCGGCGGCGGCGATATCAAACCCATCGAGATGGGCGGCGGGGAGGAGCCGGAGGAGTCGGCCTTGCCCACCGTCCACAAGCCCGGGGTGGGCACGCCGCAGCGGCAGGTGTACGACGCCATCCTGCCCATCATGGTTGACCTGGTGGCCGAGGTGCGCCGCTCCATAGACTACTACGCCAATAAGTTCCCCGACTCGCGGGTGGACAAGATTTTGCTGTTCGGCGGCACGGCGAGCATCGCCAACCTGCCCGAGTTCCTGGCGAACGAGGTGGGAGTGCCGGTGGCCGTGGGCAACCCGTTCCTGCGGCTCGAGGTGGACCGGAAGGTCCCGGTGGAGATCGCC
>CAZUGW010000162.1:4461-7378 GCA_964620055.1 uncultured bacterium | reverse complement strand
TCAGGCCTTCGCTGAGGACATCGGTGGCGACGAGAACACGCAGTTCTTCCTCGGGAGTCACCAAATGGCGCTTCTTGTTCGCGACCGGGCTGAAGCGCCACGCGAAGTGTGCCGGGCTGGGGCTATCGCCGGTGACGCCCGCGAAGGCGGTGAGGCCGCGCGCCTCAAGCTGCTCGGCCAGGTAGCGCACCGTGTCCGCGAACTGGGTGAAGACCACCACCTTCTCTTTGGCGTGCTTCCTCGTCAGGAGGTGGTCCAGGGCGTTGAGCTTGGCGTCCCTGGCGGGGTCCCACTCGCCGCAGCGTCGGAGGATCTTCAGCAACGCGTCCGCGTCCCGCCTCAGGTCCCTCGCCAGCTCCTTGCTGAACAGGCCCGGCCTGAGCCACTTGAACCGGCGCTTGTACCGACCCTGGTACTCGGTCCCATAGATCTCGGCCGCGCGACGACGAAAGTCAGCCGCGGTGCGGAGTTGGACCACCTCCACCTCTGCGGCTTCCTCTTCCCCGTCCTCGGCGAAGAGGTCGGGGTCCTCGTCCTGCGCGCCGGGGTCGAGGAGACCCGCGTCCTGCGTCCCGATGGGAAGGTTCAGACCGTTCTCGATGGCGTGAAGGAAGATGTGATTCCTCAGGATGTGCCGTTCGACGGACTGGAGGAAGGCCTGACCGCTGCTCTCTAGACGCTTGAACAGATTGGTGCGGCAAAACCCCATGAGCCGCTTCCCGGCCCGCGACAGGTCCTGAATGGCCTTCGCCTCGTTCTGAGCGGGCGGGGTATGAGGAGACGGCTCGACGTAGTTACCAAGCCCATAGCGCGGCAGCTCCAGATTGTTGACCGCGTCAACCACCTCGGGCGCGTAGAGCTTGGCATACTGGTCGTCAGGATCATCGTCGCTGACAGTGAAGCCCACCTTCTTCGGAACCCGATCCGGGAAGTAAGAGCGAGTCCCGTCTTCCATGGTCAGGTACTGCCGACCGTTCTCGGGATCGGTCTCCGCGTAGTTCTCCTTGATGAAGGTGCGGGTGCGGCGCACCATGTAGAGGCGCATGAGGTCGCGCCAATCATCGGTGTACTCGCTCTTCTCGAAGGCCGCGAGTGACCGCACCGGGCACTGGTGGCGGCGGAGGAACTCCGTCTCGCCGAGCTGCTTCAGCAGTCGCTCAGGGCGGATTCCGAGATCCATGGCTTCGGGCACGAAGAGGCGCAGCTGGCTCGACAGATCGGCGTAAGTCTTGTTGTACGGCGTCGCAGAGAGCAGGATGACCTTGCTCTCGTTCGCGGCGATGTACTCCTGAATGGCGCGGAAGCGTCGCCCCTCCCGGTTGCGGAGGTTATGGCTCTCGTCCACGATGACGATACGGTAGCGCCGCAGGTTCGGGAGCTCTCTGATCACGCGGGAGACAGACAGCACTCTCGCCCGCAGGTGGTAGTCCTCTCGGTAGTCGTCCCACATCTCCACGAGGTTCTTCGGGCAGATGATGAGCGTTTCCAGCCCGTGGTCGTCTTCCAGGATGCGCGCGACGGCGGAGGCCATCAGGGTCTTGCCGAGCCCGACCACGTCGCCGATGAGCACGCCGTTGCGCTTGTTGAGGTGGTGGGCGGCGATCTTCACGGCGGCGATCTGGAACTGGAAGAGCTTGTTGCCGAAGTCTCGCGGGATGCGGAACTCGGACAGCCCGGCCCGCGCCTCTCGCGAGAGGTGGTAGGCCATCTTGAGGTAGATGTGATAGGGCGGGACCAGTTCCTCGCGCGCCCAACTCTCCTCGATGATCTTAGCCAGCTCGTCCGAGATGTCCACGCACCAGCGGTCGTCCCAACGTTCCTGGAACCACTTGGCGAGCTTGTCGCAAGCGTCGTGGTCCATCACGTCCACGTTCAGTTCGCCCTGTTGGGAGAGACCTGCGAAGGTAAGGTTGCTGCTCCCGAGGTAGCCCACCGTCGGGTTGATGGGATCGGGGCGGAAGAGCAGGTAGAGCTTGGCATGGAGGGGGTGGCGCAGGAAGAGCTTGACGACGACCTTCTTCGCCCTGATCTGAGCGGCCAGCCGTCGTAGGCCCTGCTCATCGGCGTTGGTCGGAGCACCGACCGAAAGCTGGTCACGGAACTCCTGCGCGAGCTTGACCCGCAGGCGCTGTACGCGCGACTGGTCAATGCCCTCATCGCTCTTGGCCAGGCTCAACCCCGCACGAAGCTCCTCGGCCGGGAGGCGCTGCATCCCGACCAGCAGCCGACAGCAGTTGCCCTCGCCGCCGCTCCAGTGCTCGATGTGGCTGTCCAGTTGCTTCCAGCCGCGCAGGTTGAAGTAGCCGACGCAGAAGTCGGCGCGATCCGACACCTCCAGCGTCTGCTGGAGGGCGTTGAGCAGCGGCTGCTCTATGTTGTCGAAGATGCGCGGCATCAGTTGGCACACCAGCGGCGGGGCAACATCGCACGAACCAACAGAACCGAGATAGGATGCCTGGGTGCATCCGAGACTCGCAGGTCGGTGTGCTGCATGGCAGCTTCCTCTCACAGGTCAGACGTTAACTGGCACGGCCGGCGAGCAGGGGGCGGGGCACTCAGAGGGTGGCTCGCCGGGCCACAGGGGAGATTCCACTCGGAGGCCCTGGGTCCTTCCGCAGGACGATATTCCTCGGAGGGAAGAGGAGTGGTATACTGCTGGGCGGAGGATGGCATCATGGCCCGGCAATATCACCTGAGAGCGTTCCTGCGGGACGCGCCGAACGTGTTCCTTCGGCGCTATCTGGCCGAGAAGGGCGTGGGGCTGCAACTGGATTGGGACGCGCTCGGGGAGACGGAGTTTGAACCGATCTTCGAGGCGATCCAGGATGCTGCACCGGGGGTGCGAGAGCAGTGCGAGGCCGACTTCCACGAGATCGACGCGATGGCGACGGAGGGCGGGGTGAAGACATTGCGGGCC
>CAZUGW010000162.1:0-4451 GCA_964620055.1 uncultured bacterium | reverse complement strand
AGCGGCATTCGGGGAGGCGGAGAGCGACCACGAGCGGGCATTCTGGGTGTTCCTGAATGACCATGAAGTGTTCGGGGTTGCACGCAAACGCTATCGAGCCGACAATCTGCCCGGCAGAAGCTGGCGGAAGCGGACGGGCCTGCCTGAGGTCGCGCCTCGAATAGATGAATCTTCGAGGCACCAACTGGGCGAAGGCGTCTCCGACCACTTCAAGCGCAGAGAGGGCAAGGGGCACAGGTGGGAGGTAGAGCACTACGATGGGGATGATAGGCTCTACTGGTTCGTGTATCAGCAGGACTACGCGCGGACCGAAAGCGAGTTCGACGCGCAGGGGAAGTTCGACTGGAGAACCCGACAGCCAGCGTTCGTAGTGATCTTCGTTTACTACAAGAAGGAACGCGCGCTGGACCTGTTCGCTCCGGGCTGTGCACCGAAAACGGTGGAGGCTCTGCGGCAGATATGGGCCGACGCCGTCCTTGAAGGTGACCTCGGCACTCCTACCAAGGGTGGGATCGTGTTCGAGTTGGATGGCCTAAAGCAACACGGCTTTGCCTTCCCCTTCGATCCAGCAGACGGGATCGAGGATGTGCGTCTCACCAGACTGCGGTTGGCCGTCAGAGGAGAGACGAAAGGCGAAGAAAACGCGAAACCGCGGATCACGCTGGAGGTGAACGCGAGCGAGAATCAAGAAGCGATCTGGGACCTGCTCGACAAGGTGGTGCGAGCAGATCAAGGGACGCACGGCGACGCCCGCATCCGCGTGGACGACCTGAAGGTCACGCAGGCGCGCTTCCGATTCGTCTTTCGCTCTAACCGGCGAGACGGGAAGGAAACTCTCGGTTTCGATGTCACCTACCCGGACCTGTGCAACCTGAAGCAGGACCCGAAGCACAAGCTCGCTCGCGACTATCTGAGGCGGTGGGGGATTGATGTCTCTGGAAGCACTGAAACAGATTCTGAAGAGGGCTGACGCGTCGGCTGCGGCGCTATTCAACGCGGACGAGGTCGCGGCATGGCCGGAGGGGTCGCTGGGGACGCTGAGACTGCTGCGCGAGGACGCCCCAGCCAAGGTTATCACTTGCCCCGGATGTGATATGCAGTGCCTGAAGGAAGTGGAGCTGATTGGGGAAGGGAAGGACACTCGCGGCCTCATCGTCTGTGACCAGCGCGATGACATGGAGCCGATAGAGGTTCCTCTGGAGAGCCTGCGGCGGTGGAGCGCGGACGTAGGCCGCCTTGCCAGGTCCCTTGCGCTCCTTCTGGACGGGTCAGGCCAGGCCGAAGAGGCGGTGCGCGGGCGACTATGGTGGTTGGGACGGGTGTCGGCCGGCCCAGACAGCGGGGTTGTGTTCCTGGCTTGCGGAGCTCGACGGGACGACGCGGCGGATGTGTTCGGCCTTCCCCAAGTCTTCCGACGGAGTGCCCTTCCCGTTGTGCTCACGCTCTCCGATGTTCCTGCCGAGGGAGTGTTCAGCGAGAATGTCGGGGTAGTGCCGCTCTGCGGAGTTCTGGGTCTTGAGGATGGACAGCTACGACGCGACCGGGAGGCAATCGCGCAGGCTGTCCGTCTCGTGTCGGCCAACGTCCAAGTGGTGCAGTACCTCTTCCGACGCGACGGTGCGACATGGACTGTGACGTTCGGGGGGACTACCAAGACCTTCGCCGATTCGAAAGGAATGCGTTACATCGCGTTCTTGCTCGAACACGAGGGCGAGGAGTTCCACGTGCTGCAGCTCGCTCAGCAGGTAGACGGTGTGCCGCCGCCAGACCCCCGTTATCTACGAATGACTGCGGAGCAGCTTGAGGCGGAGGGCACTCCTCTGGCTGGCCCCACGTCTCAGCGCGAGATCATCGATGACAAGTACCAATCAGACGTGGAAAAGGAGGTGAGACGACTGCAGGAAAGCCGTGACATCGCTGAGGCGATGGGAGATGATGATGCTGTCGCTGCGTTACAAAGTGAGATCGAAGCCCACCTGACAGCGATTGCTGGAGCCACCGGACCGGGCGGTCGCCGGAGCGAGTTTGCAGACGAGGGCGAGCACGCGAGACAGCGCGTCCAGAAGGCTGTCTACAGCTCGCTTCGTGCTATCAAGAGGGGTCTGCCCGAGCTTCACACCCATCTGAAAGCCTCCATGCTCCCCCTTGGCTACGTCGTTCGCTACAGGCCCGCCGCACCCGTAGACTGGTCTTTCTAGCCGTCTTTCTCCGCTGCGAAGCCGTTCTTCCCAATGCGAAGCCTGTCGTCGCGCCTTGCTTATGGAAGGCCCGGCGGCTAACCGAGAATCCAGCCTCCGAATGACCGGAGGACGAAGCCCCGAGAGGTACCCCGCCGGGCCGCCTCTCGGGGTTTTCCTTTGGAGCGAACGGCGTGGCGACAGGCGCGGGAAAAAGGCGGTTCACCGTGGTCTCCAGGATCGCGGCCGAACCAATGCCGGTCGAGGAATGGCAGGCGGCTGAGAGCCTCCTGGCGCGGTTGGTAGCGCGCGCCTATGCCTCCGATCACCCCGAGTTGTTCCGCCCGGCCGTCGTCCCGACTGCAAATGAAGAGAGTTCCGGGCCGCCTGCGGCCGCGGCCGCGGTGGCGGGTGCTCTCCCCGCAAACGCGGGCGGCCTGGACAAGGAGAGCAGAGAGCATGACAGCCGGATTGAACACGAAGACACATGACCTCCTGACGGCAGTGCTGGGGCGACTGCGCGTCGTGAGCGGCCCCGACGCGAGGGGTGAGCACCTATGCTGGTGCCCCTTCCACGCGGACGGCCAAGGCAAGCCGCCGCACCAGCCGAACCTCCAGGTATCAGAGCGCGGGTTCATCTGCCACGCGTGCGGCGCGAAAGGTGGGCTCAAGCAACTCGCGGAGCGGCTGGGAATCCAGGCTTCCTCGTCGCGCGGCGGGATCGAGGCTGCGTACAGCTACCGCGATGAGCAGGGCAACCTGCTCTACCAGGTCTGCCGCTATCCAGGCAAGCAGTTCCGCCAGCGCCGACCGGATGGGGCCGGCGGCTGGGCCTGGAACCTGAAGGACGTGCGGCGGGTACTCTACCGCCTACCTGACCTGCTGGCCAATCCCGGTGCGCCAGTGTACGTGCCGGAAGGTGAGAAGGACGTGGAGCGCCTCTTCGACGGAGGCCTGCTCGCGACCACGAATTCCGGGGGTGCGGAGAAGTGGCGCACGGAGTACGCGGAGGTGCTGCGAGGGCGGGATGTCGTCATCCTCCCGGACAACGACGAACCTGGTCGGAAACACGCGGAGCAGGTCGCGCGCTCCCTGCGTCGCGTCGCCCGGTCCGTGAAGGTGGTGGAACTGCCGGGGCTTCCTGAGAAGGGCGATGTTTCGGGCTGGCTGGAAGCAGGGCACAGCGTTGCGGAACTGCAGGCGCTCGCGGAGGCGGTGCCGACCTGGGAGCCGGCCAAGGGCCAGGGGGAGAAGCAGCCAAACAGCAGCGAGTCTGAGAAGAAGGAATCTCAGGCCGACCGACTGGTAAAGCTGGTGATCTCGGATGGAGTAGAGTTGTTCCATGACGACCTCGGGGATGGGTTCGCTCGTGTGCCCGTTGCCGATCACAGGGAGATATGGCGCTGTCGAAGCAAGGACTTCCGACACTGGATGGCCGGTCGCTTCTACCAAAGCGAAGAGAAGGCACCGGGATCGGACGCGCTGAGTGCGGCCCTCAATGTGATCGAGGCGAAGGCGCGGTTCGATGGCTCCGAGCACCATCTTCACAACCGAATCGCCTCTCACGAGGACGCCGTCTGGTGCGACCTGGCGGACAGGGACTGGCGTGCGGTCAGGATCACGGCCGAGGGCTGGAGCATTGTCTCCGATCCGCCAGTCCTGTTTCGGAGGCACTCCCACCAGCGGCCCCATCCGGAGCCAGGGCGCGGGGGTGATCTGCGTGACCTGTTGCGCTTCGTGAACCTGCGCGACCCCTCGCAGGAGCTTCTCCTGCTGGTTTACGTCGTGTGCTGCTTCGTGCCGGAGGTGCCTCACCCTATCCCCGTGCTCCACGGACCGCAGGGAGCGGCGAAGACGACGTTGTTCCGCATGGTGCGGCGGCTGGTGGACCCGTCGGCGGTGGAGGTGTTGAGCTTCCCGCGGGACGCGGCGCAGTTGGTACAGCAGCTCGCCCACCACTGGGCTCCGTACTACGATAATGTCACCGAAATGCCCGGCTGGATCAGCGACGCGCTGTGTCGCGCGGTGACGGGCGAGGGCTTCAGCAAGCGCGAGCTCTACAGCGATGACGAGGATGTCATCTACCAGTTCCGGCGCTGCATCGGGTTGAACGGTGTCAACGTCCCGGCCCAGCGGCCCGATCTTCTCGACCGCTGCCTTCTGGTTGAACTCGAGCCCATCCCCCCGGAAAAGCGAAAGACCGAGCAGGCCCTGTGGAGGGAGTTCGAGGCGGTCCGGCCTCGGCTCTTCGGCGCGCTTCTGGACGCCCTGAGC
>CAZUGW010000161.1:5656-7497 GCA_964620055.1 uncultured bacterium | reverse complement strand
GATCCGCGCGATCCAGAGCCGGCGGAAGTCCCGCTTTCGCACCCGCCGATCGCGGTAGGCGTAGCGCCCCGCGCGCATCACGGTCTCTTTGGCGGTCTTGATCAGCCGGTGCCGACCGCCCACGAACCCGCGCGCGTCGCGCAGGATGGACTTGTGGCGCTTGTGGGTGATCGTCCCTCGCTTTACTCGTGCCATGCTCCGTGCTCCACTATCCGCCCATACCGGGCGGCACCAGGCGATTGAGCTGCTTCACATCCGCGGGCGAGGCCACCCCGGCGACGCGGAGGCGGCGCTTGCGCGTCGCCGACTTTCGCGTGCCCAGATGGCCCTTATTGGCGTGCCGAAGCCGAACCTTTCCGGTCCCGGTGTACTTAACCCGCTTCGCCGCCGTCTTCTGCGTCTTCTGCTTGTTTGGCATAAAGCTCTTCCTTGACCGGCTTCAGCTCCGCTGACTGCGGCGGCGCCGCCGCCACCGGCTGGCTAGGCGCGGCGGCCACAGGCGCCGGCGCGGCCGGTTCTTTGCTCTCGACCGTCTCCGGCTTCGGAGCGGCCGGCTTCTCCTTCTTGGGGGCCGCCGCCCGCGCGCCCGGCTTGGGCGAGAGCAGCATGTTCATCATGCGCCCCTCGAGCCGCGGGAAGGACTCCACCGTCGCGATCTCGGCCACCCCGGCCGCGATGCCGTTGAGAAGCTCCATCCCCAGGTGGGGGCGGCTCATCTCCCGGCCGCGGAAGCGAAGCTGGATCCGAACCTTGTCCCCTTCGGCCAGCATCTCCCGGAGCTTCCTGGTCTTGATCTCCAGGTCGTGCTTGTCAATCTGGGGCTTGAGCCGGATCAGGCGCATCTCTGAAGTATGCGACTTCTTGTGGGCCTCGCGCTCCTTCTTCTGCATCTGGTACTTGTGTTTGCCGAAATCCATGATCCGGCAAACCGGCGGCTGCGCCCCGGGCGCGACCTCAATCAAGTCCATGTCCCGCTGCCGGGCGAGCTGCAGCGCCTGTTGGACCGGTACAATCCCGAGCTGTGCGCCGTTCTCGTCAATCAGACGCACTTCCCGAGCGCGAATGCGCTCATTCACCCTGACCTCACGTTCGATCTTGTGGTCACCTCCACCAGATTTGGCGGGCGTCTTGACCTGCCACCGCACGCCCGTCCCAGAAGAGGCGCGCCGGAGACAGAGCGCATCCGGTCGCGCCACGCGCTCGGAGTATATCAGACCTCCCTCGGCCTGTCAACGGTGACAAAGGGCCGGCCGCGGCCTAACCGCGCTCGAAGAACGCGATCAACCGCCCCGCGAACCAGTTCCACTTGTCGAGCACCATCAGCGCGCCCATGAACACCAGGAGCGCGCCGCTGGCGAGCTCCACCGCGCGGTAGTGCCGCTGAAAGAACGAGAAGGCGCGAATCGCCGAATGGAACAGCAGCCCGGCCGCGATGAAGCAGAACCCCAGGCTGGCCCCATAGATTCCGAACAGGATGCCCGCCTCCATGGGAGGCAAGTTGGCGGCGATGGTGGTGAGCTGCCCCACCCACGGACCGAGGCAGGGGGTCCAGCCGACGCCGAAGGCGATCCCCAGCACCGGCGCGGCCCACAACCCGGTGGCCCCGCGCCCGAGATGGAAGCGCCGGTCCTGATAGAGGAAGGGGAGCTTGACGATGTTCATCAGGAACAGTCCGAAGACGATCACCACCGCCCCGAGCGCCATGTTCAGGAGCCGCAGGTGCGGACCTAGCCACTTGCCGATCACCCCTGCCAACAGGCCCAGGGGGATGAACGCGGCGCAAAGACCCACCGAGAAAAGCAGACAGGAGACGAAGACCCGCGCCAATTGCCGGCCGCGCT
>CAZUGW010000161.1:2073-5633 GCA_964620055.1 uncultured bacterium | reverse complement strand
GAGATAACCGGGAATCAGGGGCAGGACGCAGGGCGAAATGAAAGAGAGAACTCCGGCGCCAACCGCGATCACCCAGGCGGCGTGAGCATGCGGATCCATGAGCTAACCTCTGTCTATGTTTCCCACTTTGTCGCCGCGCTAATACCGCGCGGCGTCGTTTGCCGGCTTGGGACGCGCGCGACCTGCACGCGCCAAGCCGCGAGAAAGATCACGCCTGCCACTCCGGCTTGCGGCGCAGAAAACGCCGGAGGGAGAAGGCGCTCCCAATTAGGCCCAGCAGCGCCCCGCCCAGGATGAGGTAGCACCCGAAGGGGAGCAGCGCCCGGTCGGGCTGGAGCAGAAAGAACGGGGCGGAACGGGCCGCTACGGTGCGCAGGTACATGTGGGCCGGGATCAGCACACAGCAGGCGAGCCAGGCCCCGATCGCCCCATGAATGGCGCCCTCCAGCAGAAACGGTGCGGCGACAAGCGAGCGCGTCGCCCCCACGAGTTGCATGATGTAGATCTCCCGCCAGCGGGCGTAGAGGGCCAGCCGGACGGTATTGTGAACGATGAAGAGGCCCGCCAGGCCGACCAGGATCGCCACCAGAGAGCCGGCCCAGGTGACCGCGTTCTTGAACCTCACTACCTTCCGGGCCAGGTCCCCCGAGCGCTCCATCGGGACGGCTTCGACGCCCGCGGTCGCCCGCAGCTTCTTCGCGACCTTCTCCACCAGCGACGGGTCGTGCACGTGTACCGACACCGCATCCATCAGCACCGACGCGTCGAAGCCGCGGAGCTTGCGGCCCCCCGTCAGGCTCTTCTGGAACTGCTCCCACCCCTCTTCCCGCGGGACGAAGCGAACCGACTCCACCTCCGGCCACGTGGCGATCTCCTTGGCCGCTCGCTGCGCACTCAGCCGGTCATAGCCCTTTGCAAAGAAGGCCGATACCTCCACCTCGGACGCGGCGCGACCGGTCCAGAGGCGCAGGTTCGTGAGGAAGAGCAGGTTCGCGCCCAGCAGCACCAAGAGCACCGCGACGATGGAGACGGTGGAGATCGCGATCAGCCGTTCCCGCCGCAGTTGCAGCAGGGTCTCGCGCCAGATGAACTCGAGCCGGTGCCAGATCATGGGAACGCGCTAGTCCTGCCCCAGATTCTCAGGATACGAACCCTCGGGGGTGTCACTGACGATCCGCCCCTCGCGGATCGCCACCACGCGGCGGCGCGCCGCGTTCACGATCGCCGGATCGTGGGTCGCGACCATCACGGTCGTGCCGCCCCGGTTGACCTCCAGGAGCAGCGCGGCGACGCTCGCGGAAGCCTGCGGGTCGAGGTTGCCGGTGGGCTCGTCGGCCAGCAGCAGCGACGGCCCCGGCGCCAGGGCGCGGGCGATGGCCAGGCGCTGCTGTTCCCCCGCGGCGAGCTGCCCGGGGAAATGCTCCGCGCGGTCGGTCAACCCCACCTGGGAGAGGGCGTCCTGCACGCACTTCTCCACTGACGGGCATGGCGCGCCCGTCGCCTGGAGTACGAACGCGATGTTCTCGGCCGCGGTGCGCTGGGGCAGGAGGCGAAAATCCTGGAACACCACCCCGACGCGGCGGCGCAGGTAGGGGAGGCGGGAGGCGGTGAGCCGCGGTACGTCCCAGCCCTGCACCAGCACCTGACCGGCGGTCGGCTCCTCTTCGCGGTAGAGCAGTCGCAGCAGCGTGGACTTGCCGTGCCCGGTGGGGCCGACCAGGAAGACGAATTCGCCTGCACCCCGCCCGGGTAAGCGACATCCACAGCTTTCAGTTCGACGGCGGTCGGCATGGTAGTTGCGATTATACCCTGCGCCCCGACGAAACGCAAACCGGATGGGGAGTGGGTCATGCGAAGGTGGGCGGGGAGGCACGCGTGTTCCAACGCGCCACACTAGACCGGCCTGTAGGCCCGGCGCGCCCAGATCGCCGAAGGCGCGGCTCCGTTTCTGTGCTTATAATGCCCCTTAGCCTGGCGACAGCAGTCTCCTCTGTGCCGCCGTGCGCCCAAGTTGTGCGCCGGAACCACCCCGCCAGGCAATCTGTATCGCGGAGGCGCCTCGATGGACAAGCCTGCTCCCTTCCGCGCTCGCGTGCCCCTCCTCCCTTCAGGACTCCTGGCGCTCGTGCTGCTTGCGGCGGGCGTTGTCTGGGGAAGTGACGGTCGTGGAACCGATCTCGCAACCAGCAATGCTCCCGCGTACGCCCCAGGGCGCGTGGTGGTGAAGCTCACCCTGGCGGCCGCGCTGGCGGTGATGCGCCGCGGCGCGCGACCAGTGCCGCCCGGCCTGCGTAGCGCCATGGCGCGCGCCGGGGTAAGCCGTGTCACGCCGCTCTACCCGGACTTGTGGGCCAGCGGTCGCGGCGTGATCCGCGCTGCCCAGAGGGCGCAGGTGACACGCCTCAAGTTCCCTGTCCGCGCGGCACGAAACCCACGGGGCGCGGCCGTGCCCGATCTGGAGAACACGTTCATCTTCCACCTCCCGCCGAAGGCCGATGTTACGGCCGCCGCCGAGTCGCTGCGGGGCCTTCCCGAGGTGGTGTCGGCCCAGCCGGACTGGAGAGTGGAACTGACCCTCACCCCGAACGATCCGGAGTTCCTCGCCGGCAACCAGTGGGGGCTCGGGGCGATCAACGCGCCGGCCGCCTGGGATGTCACCACCGGCGACCCGAGCGTGATCATCGCGGTGGTGGACACCGGAGTCGCCTACACTCATCCCGATCTGGCGAGCAAGATCTGGATCAACCCGGGCGAGGTCCCGGACAACGGTGTTGACGACGACGGCAATGGCTACAGTGACGACGTCCACGGCTGGGACTTCGGGGTGGGCGACAACGACCCCATGGATTCCTACGGGCATGGCACGCTCTGCGCCGGCGCGGCGGCCGCGGCTACCGATAACGGCCTCGGCGTGGCCGGCGTCGCCTGGCAGTGCCCCATCATGGCCGTGAAGACCGAGGACGATTACGGGTGGATCTGGAGCACGGCCGTGTCCGCGGGCATCTACTACGCGGCGAACAACGGCGCCTCGGTGATCAGCCTCAGCCTGGTCGGGTGGGGGATGGAGGACGCCATCGCCTACGCCGCTTCCACCGGCGTGACGGTAGTGGCCGCGGCGGGGAACTATGGTTATGAGGGGGTGTCTCGCCCGGCGGCCCTGCCGGGAGTGATTGCGGTGGGCGCGAGCATGAACGATCCCGATCATCCCCGCGTCGTCCTCCCTGGCTGGTGGGCCTCGCAGTGGGGATCTTGTCTTGATGTGCTGGCTCCGGGACACGGGATTCGGACCACCAGTCTGTACTCGCTCGACTACGCCTTCTATGACGGCACCAGCCTGGCCACTCCGCTCGCGGCGGGCACGGCCGCGCTGATCCTCTCCCAGCATCCGGCTTTCACCGCGCAGGAGGTCAGGCACGTCCTGCGCGCCTCCGCCTCCCCCGGCTATACCGGCGCGTGGAACCGAGAGTGGGGAGCCGGGGTGGTCAACGCCGCCGATGCGGTGCAGGTAGATATGGTTCCTACGGTGGAGTTGCTCAACCCGCTCCCACAAAAAACGCTCG
>CAZUGW010000161.1:0-2063 GCA_964620055.1 uncultured bacterium | reverse complement strand
CCAGGACCAGCCGACGCTGGTCAAGGGCGTGCTCGGGGTGGAGGGGGTCGCCGCGGGGCCTGGGTTCGCACACTACGCGGTTCGATACAGCCGAGGCTGGGACCCCAACCCGGCCACGATGGTGACGATAGCCCAGGGCGACGCGCCCGCCTCCGGCCGGCTGGCGGACCTGCCCACCTCGGCTCTGGAACCGGGGACTTACAATCTCGAGCTCGCCGTGACCAGCACCGAGGGGTACGTGTTCCGCGAATGGGCCCAGTTCTTCACCGATCCCACCCAGCACCCCGGCTGGCCGGTGGCCGCGACCTGGTGGGAGAACTACCCGGACAGCTACCGGGCGATGGTGGGCCCGTTCGAAGCTCCTCCCCTTCTCGCTGATCTGAACCGCGACGGCGCATGCGAGATCGTCGAGGAGAACAAGGTGTTTCGGGGCAACGGCGCTCTGCTCCCCGGCCGATACGCCGGCTCCCCGGGCGTCTACGCCTGGGCGACGGTGGGAGACGTGGATCGCGACGGTCGGCCGGAGGTGATCTGCAAGGATGACTGGGGTTGGATCACCGTCAGTCGCCCCGACGGCAGCCCCGTGCCATCGTGGCCCTCCAGCCCGCCGTTCCCCGACTGGGCCCAGTGGTCGCCGGTGGCCGCCGCCGATCTGGACCGCGACGGGGCCGACGAGATCATAGTAGCTGGCTCCTTCTGGGGGCCGGCCCCCGAGACCGACGGGATCTATGCGTTCAACGCCGACGGCTCGATTGTCCCCGGCTGGCCGGTAGCGATCCCCTTCCCTTCGCTCGGCGCCCCCCCGGCCGTCGGGGACTTGAACGGCGATGGATCCCCGGAGGTGGTGACGTACTCCGAGCTGCTGGGCCTGTTGTACGCGCTTCGCGCCGATGGCACGGCCCTGCCGGGGTGGCCCATCTCACTGCCCTCCTATCCAAGCGGCCTGCCGGTGCTGGCCGACCTCGATGGCGACCGCAAGCTGGAGGTGATCGTCCCGTGCGGCGACCTCACCGTCGGGGCCTGGACCTACACCGGACAGCCTCTTCCCGGGTGGCCGGTCACCGCGGAGAACGTCGCGACCACCGCGCCCGCGGTGGCAGACCTGGACGGTGACGGCAAGTTGGAGGTCGTGGTGGGGGCCGGCGACAAGAAGCTCTACGCCTGGCGCGCGAACGGCTCCCCGCTTCCCGGCTGGCCGGTGCAGATGGAGGCCTTGTGCTATGGCAGTTCCCCGGTGATCGGGGACATAGACGGAGACGGGAAGCTCGAGGTGGTGGCCGGAACCTGGTATGACGGCACCATCCGCATAGATAACTGGGCCAAGATCTACGCCTTCAGGGCCGACGGCTCGCCTATGCCGGGATTCCCCAAGCCATCTATCAACGGCATCACGGGCCTGGCCCTGGGCGACGTGGACGGAGACAAGCGCGCGGAGCTAGTGGCGACGTCGGAGTCCTACGCGCTCAACGTGTGGGACCTAGACGGGCGCTGGCAGCGCAACCGCTTCCCGTGGCCCATGGCTTGCGGCAATCCCGCGCGCACCAGCGCCTATCCGGTGCGAGGGAACCGCTAGCCTTGTTCGGAACGGCGTGACGCTAGGAGGCCCACCCTCCAGGGCGGGCCTCCGGCTCATCATGCGGCGTCTCGCCGTGCGAACTTGATGGCGTCCCCCACCTCCACGTCGCCGCCCCTCACCACCCGCGCGAACACCCCCTCCCGCGGCATCACGCAATCCCCCACCTGCTCGAAGATGGCGCAGTGCGCGTGGCACTCCTTGCCAATCTGGGTGATCTCCAGTTCCACCTCGCCGACAGTGAGATGGTCGCCGATCTGCAGCGAGAGCACGTCGAACGATTCCGTGGTGATGTTCTCGGCGAAGGCCCCCGGTCCGACCTCCGCGCCCTTGGCGCGCATTTTCGCGATGCTCTCCAGCGCGAGAATGCTCACTTGGCGATGCCACGGGCCGGCGTGCGCGTCGCCCTCGATCCCGTGGCACTCGATGAACCGCGCCCTGGGCACGTTGCTCTTCGGCGTGCCCTTTTGCGTGCTGATGGATAGCGCGA
>CAZUGW010000160.1:6114-7504 GCA_964620055.1 uncultured bacterium | reverse complement strand
AGGTGTTGATCCCGTAGAGCCAGGCGACCTCGCGCCCGACAGCGTCGAGTCGCCGCACTACCCCTTTCACCCCCACGGGCAGTGTCCCGCCCATCAGCGCCGTCGGGATGAGCAGGACGAAGAAACAGGCGAGGAACTGAAAGGAGACGAGTGGGAAGCTGTCCAGCGGCAACTGCGGCGAATGGTGGGCGAGCGTAACATAGGCGGCGCGCACCGCTTCTATCAGATACAGACTGGCCAGGCCGTAGATCCCGATGACGAGCTCGAGCACGGCGTAGTATCGAAGCGGCCGGCGGATCTTCTCCGCCCGGCGGCCGATTACATAGCTCCCCAGGGCGAGGCCGGCCATGAAGGCGGTAAGGCAGACCGAGGTCGCGAGCGTGGTGTTGCCGAAGAAGGTGGCGAGCTTGCGCATCCACACCACCTGGTAACAGAGCGCCGCGGCCCCGGAGCAGAAGAAGGCGGCACGCAGCAGGTAGGTGACGCGCGGGTGAGGACCAGGGAGGTCCGGGGCGGCCGGCGTAGTCGGTCGTGTCTTACTTGCAGTTCTCACTTCGCGTATCTCAAGGGCTTCGAAGGGGCCGGCCTGCTCCATCGCGCGAGAAGCGATCCGCCCGGTCAGGGTGTTCCTATACTAGGCGGGGCCGCGGCGCGCGTCAAGGGTCGCGCGCAGAGAGCGGGGGGAGAGCGAGTGCGGTCCACAGAATACCGACTCCGTCGGGTGACGAAGGCAAGGGAGGAAGCGGTGCGCGGCGGGAAACCCGAGATAGTGGTCGGCGGGCACATCTGCTTGGACGTCATCCCGCAGTTTGGGACGGGCGCGGCGCGGCTGGAGGAGGTGCTCGTCCCCGGGAAGCTGGTGGACGTCGGCCCGGCCGTGACCGCGACCGGCGGCGTGGTGTCGAACACCGGCCTGGCCTTATATCGCCTGGGGGTGCCGACGCGGTTGCTGGGGAAGCTCGGGGACGATCTCTTCGGGCACGCCCTCCTCGAGATCCTGCGCGGGTACGACCCGAGCCTAGCCGAGGGGATGGTTGTCGCGCGGGACGCGCCGACGTCGTACACCGTCGTGATTAGCCCGCCGGGGGTGGACCGCATCTTCCTGCACTGCCCAGGGGCCAATGATACCTTCGGCGCGGAGGACGTGCCCTACGATCAGCTCCCGGGCGCGCGCATTTTCCACTTCGGCTATCCGCCATTGATGAAGCGGATGTATGCCGACGGGGGCGCGGAGTTGGAGACGCTCCTGCGCCGGGTGAAGGAGCGCGGGCTGATCACCTCGCTCGACATGGCGCGGCCCGATCCGGCCTCGGAGGCCGGGCGGGCGCGATGGCGAGAGTTGCTGGCGCGCGTCCTGCCGTACGTGGACCTCTTCCTGCCGAGCCTCGAC
>CAZUGW010000160.1:0-6104 GCA_964620055.1 uncultured bacterium | reverse complement strand
CAGGCGGAGGAGTTGATCGCCCTGGGGGCCGCGGTAGTGGCGTTGAAGCTGGGAGAGGAGGGGTGGTATCTGCGGACCACGGCTAACCAGAGCCGACTGGCCCCGCTGCGCGTCTGCGCGCCGCAGATCGAGGCGTGGGCCGACCGCGAATTGCTCGCACCGTGTTTCGCGGTGGAGGTTGTGGGCACGACGGGATCGGGCGACTGCTCCGTGGCGGGTTTCCTGGCGGGGCTGATCCACGGGCTGTCGCCGGAGGAGGCCATGACGAGCGCGGTGGCGGTGGGGGCGTGCAACGTCGAGGCGGCCGACGCCACCAGCGGGATACCGACATGGGCGGAGGTGCAGGCGCGGGTGCGCGCGGGTTGGGCGCGGCGCGCGGTAACGATACCGCTGCCCGGCTGGGAGTGGGACGCGCAGGCCGCGATCTGGCGCGGCCCCGCGGACGCGAGGAGAGAGCGATGCTGATACGCGAGCAACTCGCGCGGGCGCAGGCGCGCGCCGCGGCGATGCTGGACCAGGCCGGGATCGCGCTCACCGCGAAGGAGCGCGCAGATATCGAAGTCGCGGGCTTCGGGCTGGACGATCTGGAGCGCACCGGGTTGGAACTGGTGGTCTATGTGAACACCGACCGGTACTGCGCCAAAGAGCTCGTCCTGTTCCCGCGTCAGACCTGCCCGGAGCACCGGCATCCGTCGGTCGAGGGACAACCTGGCAAGATGGAGACGTTTCGGTGCCGGGCGGGGAAGGTGTGGTTGTACACCGAAGGCCTGGCCGCGGGGGACGTGCAGGCTGTCGTGCCCGCGAGCAGCGAGGCGCACTACACCGTCTTCCACGAGATCGAACTGAACCCCGGCGATCAGTACACCCTGCCGCCGAACACCTTGCACTGGTTCCAGGCGGGTGACGAGGGCGCGATCATCTCCGAGTTCTCCAGCACCAGCCGGGATGAGAGCGACGTCTTCACCGACCCGCGGATCAGGCGAACGCCAGAGGTGGAGGGGTAGCGTCAGGCGCGCAGCTCGCCGCCCTCGACCGCGCTGGGGACGAGCGTGACGATCTGCCCCACCAGCTCCTGCGGCCCGCGGTGGCGCAGCCGCACGTAGTGCTCGGTCAGCCCGGTGAGCCAACCGGTGCGGTCGCGTTCCTCGACCAGCACGGCCACTTCCCTGCCTACCCAACGCTGCGCGTACTCCTGCCCCAGCGCTTCGCCCACCCGCAGCATCTCCTCCATTCGCGCCGCCTTCACCGCCGCCGGCGTATCCGGCAGCTCCGCCGCCCGCGTCCCCGGCCGCCGCGAGAACGGGAACACGTGCACCCGGCTGAACTGCATCTCCCGCGCGAACTCCACCGTCCGCCGGAACTGCGCCTCCGTCTCTCCCGGAAAGCCCACGAGGAGATCCGTGCTCACCGCCACGTCCGGCCAGGCCGCGCGAATCCGTGCCACCAGCGCCGCGAACTCCCCCGCCGTGTAGCTCCTCCCCATCGCCGCGAGCACGCCGTCATCGCCGGATTGCAGCGGAAGATGGAGGTGATGGCAAAGCCGCGGGTGGTCGCTGATTTCCGCGAGCAGGGCCTCCTCCACATCCATCGGCTCGACCGAACTCAACCGCACGCGCGGTATCTCCATCTCGCGCAACCCGCGCAGCAGCGCGGCCAATCCACCCGCATACATCCCCAGCCGAATCCCGCACAGCACCACCTCCTGCACCCCCGCCTCCGCCAACCGCGCCAACTCGCCCCGCACCTCCTCCCGCGGCTTACTCACCATCGGCCCCCGCGCCTCGGGGACAGCGCAGTACGCGCACCCATGATCACACCCGTCCTGCACCTTCACGAAGGCGCGTACCCTCCCGCTTGCTCGATTCTCGATTTTCGATTCTCGATCCCCTACCGATTCCCGATTCCCGATTCCCCATTCCCCGCCTCCGACCCGCGCCACCACCTCCGCGATCTCCCCCTTCCGTGTATTCGGCAGCACCGCGGCCACCCCCGGCAGCGCGGCCGCCGCGGCCGCGTCGCGCTGCGCCATACACCCCGTCACGATCACCGCCGCGCCGGGGTGTTCGCGGGCGAGCTTGCGAATGAGCTTCCGCGCCTTCGCATCCGCGGTCGCGGTGACGGTGCAGGTGTTGACGATGTACACCTCCGCCGGGTCGTGCCCGACCACCTCGTATCCCCGCGCGACCAACGCGCGCGCCATCTCCTCGGCATCGCATTGATTGACCTTGCAGCCGAGGGTGAGGAGGCGGACGCGGGCCGTAATTGTGTCACCCATGCTGACATCATACCAGGCGAGAGGCGAGGGAGGCAGGACACGAGTGGCGCTACATCCCCCGCGTCGCGAACCAGTGGACGTAATGCCCCACCCAATCATGCAGCAGGTACTGCACCCGCCCGATGAAGAGGGAGATACGGGCCATCACCGTGTTCCCGAACATCGCCCCGAAGGCGATCATCAGGAACCACCGCCCCATCGCCGACGACCGCGCCAGGCCCCGTCCCGCCTTCCCCTCATGCGGCACCGAGAAGATGAAGTAGCTCATCACGGTGAGCAAGATGACGACGAAGATCCAGTTGTGCAGGATCACGTCCCCCCAGCCCAGCGCGGCCACGTTCCCGACCTGAGGATGCGCGCGCAGCGGCTTCAGAGAGGCGTTTACTTGCGGCCAGTAGAGCGGGAAGAACTCCCGGAAGAACTGCCCGGCGGCGACCCCGAAGAACAGCCCCATTACCAGTCGCGCCATCCACAGGAACCGCCGGCTGTAGATGAAGTAGAACAGCAGCCCGATGATCGGGGCGAAGATCCACATCCAGTGCCGCTCTACCACCATCGGCGTCCACCACTTCGCCTGCAGGTTCTGCGTCCAAGTGGTGGCCAGGAAGTACCCCGCGCTCAGCCCGATGAAAATGTGCTCGAACAGCCGCGACACCGGATTCTCGCGGAAGAGAATGCTGTATACGCCCAGCGTGGCGATGGCCGCCGCCCAGATGATCCACACTTCCGGGTTCATCGCCGCCCTCCGTCCCGCGCCAGCAGATAGCCCAGGTTGCCCACGATGATCAGCGCGATGATCAGCAAGTGCGCCCACGACTGCACGTTCATGATCCGCGTCGCCTCGCCCGGGTGCTTCACCAGGGCCTCCAACTCCGCTGCCCCCTTCGCTCCCACCAGCATCCCGGCCATCTGGTGCGAATCCACGAATGGGTAGTACCCCGGCGCCATCACCGCCGTGTACCCCGCCGCCAGCGGGACGTTGTAAGGTCCCCGCATGAACCCCAGCCAAATCTCCGTCACATTCGCCAGTCCGGTCACCTCGATCACCAACCCCAGGTCGCGGTGGTCCTTTACTCCCTTCATCATCGGCAGCTTGGAGATCGGGTCGCCGTTGTAGTCGGACTTGAGGGTGGCTGGGATGTTCTTGGCGAGTGACATCACGATGTTCTCGAAGCCGTACTTATAGCCCCAGTTGCTCCAGTCCACCCCGTACTCCACATCGTACTGCTCGGCCACCGCCTTCGCGCGATCATTGGCCAGTTTCGCTCCCGCGGGCGGCGAGAGGGTGAGCAGCGCGAACGGCTTCTTCGCCTGGAAACACACGTGCATGAGCGCGGTCATCTGCGGCCCGGTCTCCGCTTCCGTGCTCGCGTCCCAGTCCGCGCTGATCACGATCAGCTTGCCCGGGGGGACCGCGCGGATCGCGTCGTACACGCCTTTGGAACTGGCGCTCGGCGAGATCGGCATGGGCAACGGGAAGAGCAGTTGCCACACCACCACCCCGGCCATCAGGAGGTAGATAACCCCCCGGGGGAGTTGCTGCAGCCTCTGCCAGAAACTCTGTGGAGTTGCCGGTTCCATCTGCTAGCTCTGCTCCGAGAAGAAGGTGCCGCGCTCCAGGCTGAGCCAGATGCGCAGCGACATCGCGAGCATCCCTACGGCCACTCCGAAAGTGATGCCGCGCTGGGCCGGGGAGTTCAGCCATGACATCACCCAACTGCCCAGGTTCTCCAGCCGAAAGAAGGCCGGGATGCCAGCATAGCCGCTGGTCGGCAGCCAGTGCGTCAACCACGCCCCGATGGGCACCTGCCCCAGCATCACGATGAACGCCGCCGCCATCATCAGCCCCGCCTCCAGCGTCCGCACCCGGAACGCGCGGTACGCGGCCGAGGCGATGTAGAATGCCAGCAGCGAGAACGTCGCGGATTGCAGCGGCATGAACAGCCCATTGAACAGAATCTCGTAGAACGCCTTCGGATAGGGCAGTACTGCTGGCGCCGGCTCCCCCACTTTGATGTAGTTGTCGGCCAGGGTGAGGCCGAACATCACGAACATACAGATGAAGAACGCCAGGCTGTTGTGCCAGTCCCGCCGCTGCCTCAGGATATTGCGCCCATGTACCTGGATCAGGCTGTAGATCCCCAGCCCCACCGTGAACGCCATGATCACCGCGAGCAGTTCGTTCGCCGGCTGGAGGTAGTCGGTCAGGAAGTTGTGCTGCCTATCGTTCACCACTCGCACCGGGTAGAAGTACTCCAGTGCGAAGAACAGCCCCGCGACGAACGTCACCGCCATGGTCAGGCGCCGCTTCCCCCGCCAGCCCAGGCCCTTGTGCAGCAGGGCCAGTGCCAGCGCGCTGAACAGCAGCGCGCCGATCAGGTAGGCGACGAGTTCCCCGGTGCTGTGCGCGGGGGAGAGGAATCGGGACAGCTCGACTTGGAGGTAGCGCCCCATCCAGCTACGACCCCACCTTCAGGTATGTGAGCAGGTGCGTTAGCGCCGTCCCGTTGGGCGCGTGTCCGGCCAGATACGTGACCAGCCCAAGCCCGAAGATCAGCAGCGCGATCAGCCCCGCCTTCACGAGGTCCTGTCCGACCAGGCTGCCGGTTTGGGTCGGCTCGCGGGTGAGGTAGGCGCTGGCCGCATAGTACTCATCCCCGATCACCACGTAATCGCAGGTGGCGATGAAGAAGGGAATCTGCACCGGGTCGGGCGTGCCGGCCACCTGCAGCGCGCCCAGGGCCTGCCCGTTCTCGGTGAGGATCAGCGCTTCCGCAAAGAACTGCCCGAAGTAGAAGCTGGTCGCGGTCTGCTCGCGGGACATGATTCCGACCGAGCCCAACGCGTACGCGAACTGCGAGTCCGAGACGAACCGCACGTCCTCAGGGCGGAACAGCTCCGGCCGGCCGGCCGCATCGTAGGCCTCCCGCACCGACTCCTCCGCCACCGGCAGCACGGTCGCGTCCGCCGTTCCCACGATGATCCGGGTGGCGTGCGTCGCCGCGAGGCGCACAATGTGAGCGAGAATGGAGAGCGCCTGGAGGGTGGTGATCCCGATGCCCGCGAGCCCGGGGGAGAAGAACATGGGCCGGCCCATCTCCGTCGCGCGCCCCACCGCCTCCTCGATGGCCGACAACCCCGGGATGCGGCGAATGTACATCTCCCGCCCGCGCTGGGCCACCAGCACACTGATCACGATGCTGCCGCTCATCACGCAGAACAGCGTGGTGATGAACCAGTTGGCGTGCTCCAGGCTATTCACTCGGCGACTCCCGTGTGCTCATCGCGCCGATGGTATCGAGCAGCAAATCCATCGCCTTGGGATCGTCCAACACCTCCGCCGCGGCTTGCACGTCCGCGGGGGAGAGGAAAAAGCTGAGGAAGGGTCGGGCGAAGAACGTCGCCTGGCTGTAGATGAACCCGAGGGGGCGGTTCAGTTCGAGAAACAGCGTGGCGGGGGCCTCCAGGCGGCGAGAGACGATGGCGCGGGCCAACTTCTCGATCACCGCGCGCTTGCGCTCCTCTTCCGCCGCCACCTCCTCCGCGCTCTCCCGCCGCGGCCGAAGCTGGCTCCACAACCCACTCAGCGACTCCATCTATTCCCGATTCCCTATTCCCGATTCCCCATTCCCCCGGCCCCTGGCCCCTGGACCCTGGCCCCTATCTCCTCCATCACTTCCCCCCCATTCCCCTCAAACCACAGGTATATGCCACGATACGCCTCAAGCCGCGAATGCCGGGGAAGGGGGCTGAGCTTCACCCCCAGTTCGTCGCGTACCACCCGCCTAACCTCACTCCACTTCATCCGCCGCCGAAACAGCAGACCCGC
>CAZUGW010000159.1:2425-7572 GCA_964620055.1 uncultured bacterium | reverse complement strand
CCTAGACCCTAGACCCTAGACCCGAGATATGCACATGAGCGCTGTCAGGAAGATCCTGCTGGTCTTACCTCCCACCCGGTGGCTGGTACTCCGGGCGGACAGGCTGCGGGCCGAACACGAGGCTGACCCGTTCCTGCAAGTGGAGCAACAGGAGGAGCGGCTGTGGTTGGTGGTCCTCCTCATCCTGTTCCTGTTAGCGGTCAGCGTCTACCTGCTCACGGCCACCAATGATGCCAAACGCTCCATCCCGGGAGTGGCCCAGCCGCTGATCTTCGTGTTGGGGAGCGACGTTACGACCTGCTTCCTCTTGGTGGTGGTGCTGCTGGTGATCGCCTACATTCGCCAGAAGTTCTTCGCCCGGTGGCAGGAGAACCGGCGGCTGGTGGAGGAGATCACACGCAAAGAGCGCTCCCTGAAGAAGAAGGACGCGCAGTTGACGACCTGGGGCGAGTTGAGCCATGCGTTGATCGCGAACTTCGATCTTCCCCGCCTGCTGGATCTCATCGTGTCCACGGCCATGGAGGTGACCTCCGCCGACCGGGGCTCGGTGATGTTGGTGGACGAGGTGGACGGCACGTTGTCCATCAAGTCGTCGAAGGGCATCAGCGACGCCGTGATCGCCGACACCAGGTTGAAGCTGGGCGAGGGGATCGCGGGGCGGGTGGCGCTGACCGGGAAGCCGCTGCTGCTCCGCCGGAACGAGGAAGGGGCGAAGCTGCGGCCGCTGCGGATGCGGGAGAGCGAGATCTCCTCCGCCATCTCCGTGCCGCTGCGCATCGAGGAGCGGATCGTCGGGACGCTGAACGTGAACGAGTCCGCGCGGGACAAGGAGTTCGGGGAGGAGGAGTTGCGCGCGCTGACCCTGTTCGCGGATCAGGCGGCGCTGGCGCTGGAAAAGGCGCAGTTGTACCGGGACTCACAGCGACAGCTCGAGAAGCTGCTCTCGGTGCTGGACGAGTTGAGCCGGACGCAGGCGCAGTTGGTGCACTCCGAGAAGCTGGCCTCGCTGGGGGTGCTGGCAGGGGGCGTGGCGCACGAGATCAACAACCCGCTGATGGTGATCCTGGGGCGCACCGAGCTAATGCTGATGGAGGAGGAGCAGAGCGCCGACGTCACGCGCAATCTGGAGACGATCCGGCAGGAAACCGAGCGGATCGGCCAGATCGTGCAGGGGCTGCTAACGTTCGCGCGCAAGAGCCGACAGGACAAGAGCGAGCCGGTGAACCTGAACGACGTGCTGGAGCGCACCATCATGCTGGCCGAGCACCAGTTGACGGTCGGCAACGTCCAGGTGACAAAGGAACTGGACCCCGGCCTGCCAACGATCCAGGCCAACCCGGGCCAGCTCCAGCAGGTGTTCATGAACCTGATCATCAATGCCCATCACGCAATGCCGGAGGGCGGCAGGCTGGCGGTGCGCACCGGCACGGTCCCAGGCGGGCGCTCCTTCGTGGAGATCGAGGACACCGGCGTGGGGATCTCCCCCGAGGACGTGGGACGGATCTTCGACCCCTTCTACACTACCAAGGAAGAGGGCAAGGGCACCGGCCTGGGGCTCTCCATCAGCCGCAACATCATCGAGAGCCACGGGGGAATGATCGGCGTGCAGAGCACGGTAGGTGTGGGAACGATCTTCCGCGTGGTGCTGCCTGAGGCGCCGCCCGCGCCGACGGAGCCGGAGGCGGCGCTGCGGGAGTTCTCCGGGGTGAGACGGCAGGCGTTCCTGAGCAATTAACTAGGTTTCTCGCACTCTCCCTCCCTCGCGGCGCGGCCAAGGTCGCGCCGCGAGTCGTGCAGGAACCAGGGCACGGGCGGACAAGAATCCTTCTGCGTCACCGAATTACCGGCCACCTAACCGCCGGAGGGAACAACTGTCCAGGGAGCGAGGAAGTGATGAGCGCCAACGAGCCGATAGGGATCGGAGTCGTAGGGACCGGGGGATGGGCGCGGGGATTCTGGGAGGAAGGTCAGCAGTCGCCGGACGTCAAGGTGGTGGCCTGCTGGAATCGCACCCGAGAACGCGCGGAGAGATTCGCCGGGATGTACGGCGGCGACGTCGTTCCCTCACTGGAGGCGCTGCTCGCGCATCCCAAGGTCGAGGCGATCGCCAATTTCGCCTCCAACAACTTCCACTGCGAGCCGACGAAGCTGGCCGCCGCGGCCGGCAAGCACGTCTTCGTGGACAAGCCCATCGCCAACACCTTCGAGGAATCGGCGGAGATGATCGAGGCCTGCGAGCAGGCGGGCGTCACCCTGATGGTCGGACACAGCACGCGCTACCACGCGGCGAACCGCCTGATCAAGCAGTATCTGGACTCCGGCGAATTGGGGCTGATCTCGATGGCGGAGGGAAATGTCTCCCACTCCGGCGGCACGCGCCTGAGCGAGGGCTCCTGGCGGTGGCACTGGGAGGAGGCCCCCGGCGGCCCGCTGATGCAGCTCTCCATTCACGTCTATGACACGCTGCACTACTTCTTCGGCCCCACGCGGCGCGTCACCGCGATGGCGAAGGGGGACCTCCTGCCCTCCGAGATCGAGGACGTCTTCCTGACCCTGCTGGAGTTCGAGTCCGGGCTGCTGGCCTACGTGGGCACGAACTATGTCGCGCCGCCGGTGAGCTTCCTCCGCGTCTACGGGCGGACCGGCAACCTCTACTCGGAGCGCGGGAAGCTGATCCACATGAAGCCTACGGACGAGTGGACCGTGGAGCCGGTGGAGGTGGAGGTCCCGAAACTCAGCGCGCACGCGGCCGAGATGAGCGAGTTCGCGCGGGCCATTCGCACCGGCACGCCGCCGGAGACCGACGGCCGGGGCGGGTTGCTCGCCCTGGGCGTGGTGTGGGCGGCGATTCAGTCCGCCCAGCAGGGCCGCCCGGTGGAAGTCCGGGAGGCGATGGGAGACACGGCGCGGTTGCTGGACCCCGCGACCGTGCGCTAGGAGCGACCGCGGTCGGGTGCGGTGGCCCGCTTGGTCCTGCCGCCGGCGCGCAAGGGGTGCGACCTGCCCGCGCCGTAGTCCTCGCTGAGTTCCACGCCGCGGTAGTAGTGGGCGAGGATGCTCTCTTAACCATATCCGGCGCGGGCCATGCCGAGGGCGCCGTGCTGGGAGAGCCCTACCCCGTCGCCATAGCCCCAGCCGTGGAGCACGAACCCGTCCGGGGACCGGAGGATCTCGAAGCGCGCGCTGGGGGCGTCGAAGGCCGCGCGGATGGCAGGAGGACCGATGATGTCCAGACTGCCCCGCGCGCCCACGATCCGCAGCGTCGCCACACGACCGGCGCGATTCCGGCGCACGACCACCAGCTTCTGCAACGCTCCCAGGTCGGCTGCCTTCGCGCCCAACCGCGCCACGAGCGCCTCGGGATTCACCGTGCGTCGCCACTCATAGCACCACTCGAACCCGGGCAGGCGGCGCGCCTCCACGTCATAGGGGGACTCCACCTGGGGAAGGTAGCAGAACGCCTCCCGGATGCTGCCGGGCCAGGCCTCATCCACCTCCACCGTCTCCCCGCCGGCATTGGTGTGGTAGGCGGCGAAGATGATCGCCCTGCCGCGGGTGAGCACCAGGCCCTTGGTGGCGGCGACGGCCTCATCCGACCGGGGGGTCTCCGAGTCGAGACCGCGATAGACCTGGCAATGGCCGGTGGTGCAGATGTCGAAGCCGTCGGGATGATGCTTCTTCTCCTGGTCGCGCACGTACAGACCGTAGGTGCGCGCGATGATCGCCTGCACGCGATAGGCCTCGTCGTCGGCGAACATCTCGTTCGGGACGACCCCGCGGAGATAGTCCTCCAGTTCCACCGTGTTGACGACGCGCAGTGTGATGTTGCTCTGGAGATCAACGCGAAGCTCGCCGCGATAGGCGGCGCCGTTGAGTTGCAGCGGAGGGGCGCCGGGAGTTGGAGACAACTGGATCCACCGCCCGACACGCGCGGCGTCGAGGAGTATGGTTTCGTCATCGGCGGCGAGGGTCGTCGGCTGCTCGAGATCGCCGGAGCCGGTCTCAGCCTGGTAGTGGAGACGGCCGGACACCTGCACCGACCGCGGCGCGGTGTCGCCGTAGTACAGCCCTACGCGAATCGTCTGTCGGGCCGGCGCGTCGGCCCCCAACGCGCCTGTCGACAGGAGAAACAACCAGATCGCCAGCCAACGAGAAATGGGTCCCATCGCGCGATGCCTACCACCCCACGAAACGGTTATTCTGCCGGAGAACTGCCATTATACACCTACCACACTTCGACGAGTAGTACCGCGAAGCGCGCCGGCTCGCAGGGAAGGGCGCGCGGGCCGCAGAAGTGAAGGGGCGAGCACAAGGCGGGGGTGCGGCCGTGCCGAACTGGGCCGCCATTTTCCTCAAGGAGAAAGCCTTTGCTACACTATAGCTCCCATCATCAGCCGCATCTCCGGGTGTTCTCGGACGAACAGGTCCTGGACGTGCATCTGGCCATCCTGGAGATCCTGGAGCGCACTGGCGTGGAGGTGCGGGAGAAGCGCGCGCGGGAACTGCTCAAGCAGGCCGGAGCGCGGGTGGAGGGGGAGCGCGTCCGCCTCCCTGCCCATCTTGTGGACTGGGCCATCCAGAGCGCGCCGGAACGGGTGGTGGTCTCCTCGCGCACCGGCGAGCGCGTGATGCCCCTGGAGGCGAACCGCGTCTTCTTCGGCACCGGCTCGGACACGCCCAACACGATAGACCCCGAGACGCGGCAGCGGCGGCGTTCGGTGCGCGCGGATGTGGAGCGGATCGCGCGGCTGTGCGACGCGCTGCCCAACATTGACTTTCTGATGTCCCTCGCCGTGGCGACCGACGTGCCCGAGAAGGCCCCCTTTGTATTCGAGTTCGCGGACATGATGGCCGGCTCCTCCAAGCCCCTGGTATTCACCGCCCACGACGTGCCGGACATGGAGGATATCGCCGAGATGGCCGCGGCCGTGGTGGGTGGCGAGTCGGCTCTGCGCGCCAACCCGATCATGATCCACTACGCCGAGCCCATCAGCCCGCTCATTCACAGCCCCATGGGGTTGCGCAAGCTGCTCTTCTGCGCCGACCACCGGATTCCGGTGGTCTACGTCTCCGGGATGAGCGCGGGCGCGACCGCCCCGGTGACGCTGGCCGGCGGGATCGCGCTGGGCGCCGCGGAATGTCTCTCC
>CAZUGW010000159.1:0-2415 GCA_964620055.1 uncultured bacterium | reverse complement strand
AACTCGCCGCCCCCGGCGCGCCGTTCATTTTCGGCGCCAACGTGTCGGTGGTGGACATGGCCACGCTCGGCTATGTCTATGGAGGTCCTGAGTTCCCGATCACCAACGCCGCCCTCGCCGACATGGCGCGGCACTACCGCCTACCGGTGTGGGGCTTGGCCGGGGCCAGCGATGCGAAGACCGTGGACGCGCAGGCCGGGCTGGAGGCGATGCTTTCCGTGCTGATGGCCGTACTCTCCCGTGGCAATCTCGTGCATGACATCGGCTACATTGACGAGGGCCTGACCTCCTCCATGGAGATGGTGACGGTGGTGGACGAGATCATCGGGATGGCGCGGATGATTTTCCGCGGCGTCCCCACCGACCGCGACCATCTCGCCGTGGACGTGATTGACGAGGTCGGCCCAGGGGGGCAATTCCTCAACACCGAGCACACCGCGCGGTTCTTCCGCACGGAGCATTTCCTGGCGCGCCTGCTGGACCGGAACAACTATGACAAGTGGCAGCAGCGCGGGTCCAAGAGCCTCGAGGATCGCGCCAACGAAAAGGTGCGCGAGATCCTCGCCACCCACCGGCCGGCCCCCATTCCCGACGCCGCGCAAGGGGTGATCGAGTCCGTGCTGGCGCGGTCGGCGGCGCGGTCGTCGTAAGGGGTAGTGCTTGATCGCGAGCCGGATGTGCGCATGTGCGCACATCCGGCTCGCGCGCGTACAAGCTCCGGACCGGGACGGCTTCCCGGCCCGCGCCCCGCGGCTTATCATCCTCCCGTAGCTAGCAAACCTCCAGTCACACTCCTAAGATGTAGCCTGAAGACCAGCAATCTCAGTCATCTACAGTAGCTCAAGATAGTGGTGGGTGTTGAGTAGCCCTGCCCGTACCGGACCACGTATCGGCTGCGAACGACGCCCTTTCCCAGGCCTCGCCGGGGGCGAGCCCTGAGGGAGCGACAGCAAAGGCCTTGGCGGATGGTTCGAGAGACCTCCGTGGCCTCGGGATCCCGACGTGGCAGAGCGACTCTGACGGGGTGGAGTCTGGCCGCTAGTCCGAGCACGTCGCCCGCGCGCGTGGCCGTCGCGGATTCCCCGCAGGCCGGGGGCCTGCGCCACGTTGCGCTTATGCCGACTCCTCCCCTCCCGAGAAATTGCTCTCAAATCCGCCCCGGCTATGGAACAACCATCGTGACCCGAACCGGGGCGACCCGAAAGGGAGGGAAACGATGCGCGTGTGTCAGAGGCTGCTGTTAAGTATGGCAGCGACGGGAGTCGTATTGCTGTTCTCGGTAACGCCCGGCCGAACTGCGGCGCCTGAGTACGTGCCGGACCAACTGCTCGTGAAGTTCCGTCCCGGCACCCCTGCCTCCGAGGTGGCCCGCGCCCATTCCGCGGCCGGCAGCGCGGTCCTGGACGAGATCCCCCAGATCGGCGTCCAGATCGTCGGCCTACCGCCCGGCCTGGCGGTAGACCGGGCCGTGGCCTACTACCAGCGCAACCCGAACGTCGAGTTCGCGGAGCCGGACTACTATGTCGAGCCGGCGCTGACGCCGAACGACCCGTATTGGGTGGGTGGCTGGCAACCAAAGCTCGCGCGTCTTGGCGCGGAGCAAGCGTGGGACATTACGGTAGGCGACAGTTCGGTGCCGATCGCGGTGCTAGACAGTGGAATTGATTACGAACATCCCGACCTACAGGGAAGCAAGTTCGTCGCTGGGCCTGACTTCTACAATAACGACGCCGACCCGTGGGACGACTACGGTCATGGCACCATAGTTACCGGCGTTCTCGGCGCAGCTACGGACAACGGTATTGGTGTCGCTGGGGTGACCTGGGGGAATCCAGTTCTTGCCGTGAAGATCACCGGCGCAAATGGCATTGCGTCATGGTCGGCGATGGCAAAGGGTCTTACCTATTCCGCTGATCAGGGGGCCCGCGTTGCTAACATAAGTTTCGCCGGGCCGACCGGTAGTTCTACGTTTGAGAACGCCGCTTCATACGCGCACGATAAGGGAGTAGTCATCGTAGCTGGAGCAGGCAACGGAGTTGACCCGCCACAGTATCCCGCTGCCTATCCGGAAGTGATCGCGGTTTCAGGGCTCAACGGCTCAGACCTGTGGGTCTATGGGTATGGTTCATACATAGCCGTGTGCGCCTATGCCTCAGGGGTCTATACGACCTGCGCGCCGTTGAGCACCAGTTACTACTACGGAACGTATGGTGGCACCTCTGTGGCTGCTCCGTTCGTTGCGGGAGCGGCTGCATTGGTGCTCTCGGTGAACCCGGCCCTCACCCCGGACCAGGTGAGAGACATTATCCACAGCACGGCCGATGATCTGGGCGATCCCGGTTGGGACCAGTACTACGGCTCCGGGCGGGTTGACCTCTACCGGGCCGTCCTCGCCGCGGCGGACTCGCGGAGCGC
>CAZUGW010000158.1:0-7625 GCA_964620055.1 uncultured bacterium | reverse complement strand
GAAATACCGACCGCGATCATGTCTGTCATCGCCACCCCGCCGATCCCGAACTGCGCGCCGGTCGTGGTCGCGTTTGTGATAGCGGCCAGCCAACACTCGAAAGCGTAACGATGGCCGGATAATACCGCGATCCCACCCAGACCGGTGATGTCGGAAAATGTCGCGGCGGTCGCGTGAATCGAGTTTGCCGTGACGTACAAGGTGCGAATGAGCTTGGCCGCGCTGGCAATCTTGAACCAACCGATGCCCTCAATGTACTCCAATACCTCGCCTGTGTTCAACGTGACTTTGTGTAGTTCGTAGAGCGTGGCGTTCTGGTTGAACTGCACCGTCACGTCACAGGACAGCGATGCATCTTTGTTGCGGATATTCAGGGTCTTGATGTTGCGCTGTGTGCTGCCCGCCGGAGAAGCGACCACGTCCGTCGTCGCTCCGGCGCTGGCGATGGCGGTATTCTGGCGACCCGGCGTCACGGTCGTGCCGTTGTAATCCATGTACGAGGCGTGAACGTCGAGCGTGGCCGCCGAACTGGAAATGACTTGGAGCTTATCCGTGGTCAGGGTTAGAAGTAACATTATTTGATAACCGATCTCATTTTTTCTTTGGGGAACAATGAGTAATTCCCCGTATTCTGTGGACTGAGAACCGTTGCTCCGATGAAGTCATCCAATCGATATACGTCGCTGTAACAATTCACGCCCACGTAGCCCGCTGCCGTGTAGGTCGCATCCGTACGCGGAGGGAAGGACGCCCACGCTCCCCCGGACGCCTTGCGATACCCTTTCAAGACATCCACGATCATATCCACCCCCATCACATCTCCGGTAGCCCACACCTGCGACTCATTACCGCCGAGCTGCGTGCCAACCGTGTTATCCACCCGAAAATACTGAGCGATGTTAGTCGTGCCGGAGTTGGCCCCAAATTCATACCCGTCTGCGCCCGCCGTCACCGGAGCCGCAATCCGCACCGCCAGAAAGCAACCGTGCGTATTCACGCCCACCGTTCCGAAGGTGATCTGGGCCTCCGTGTTCGGGCCGAACGTGTTGGGGTTCCAGTACTCAGTATTATTCAGGTTCGAGTGAGATCGAATTTGATTCGAGACTAGCGCAAATCCGCCTTCCCCCAGGTTGAACGGATCAGCCGTCCAGTTTCCCGCCATTGGATCGACATCGGCGCGGTTGAAATTGTCGAGGACGGTGGTGACGGTGGGGAAGGTGTCGGGCTTGATCGCATCAAAAGCAAACCCCGCCTGAGCACACAAGACCAATACTGCATCCACTTCCCATTTAGGAAGCGTGAACGCCTGCGAGATACGCACGGTCACATGCGTTGCATTCCATTGGGCGATGAGACTGTCGCGGATCGTTTTTAGCCGCGCCCAGTCCACATCCCCAAAGCAACGCTGGTCTACATCCACAATATCCCGACAGGATTGAATCGTCCCGTCCAAGACAATCAAATCATTGAGAGAGTCATAGCGCGGCTTAAGACGGCGCTGAGTGACGAAGCGGGCCACATCGCGGAGCGTGAACGCGCCGATGTCGTTTCCGAAGCGGGCCTGAATTTCTGATAACGTGTAGCCGGCGTCCTCCGCCTCATTCCGCAGCGCAGTTTTCTGCGGCCCGGTCAAGTCCGCGAGACTCGTATCGAGCGCATCTTTGGGCAGACGGCGGATCGTCGGGGCGCTGGCAATCGAGGAAAGCGCGGCCGCGCTGGCTCGTACTTTCACGAGCGCGCGATCTCCAAGATACTCGGTCTCGCTCCACGCGCCATCATCGGCCAGGATAAGCCCTTCGGCGTCGCGCATCGCACAGTAACGCCGGATGGTCGTCGGGGCGAGTGGATCAATCAGGCGTTTGTAGGGGGCTACAAAAAAGCCGATGGGCATTTATGGCGTTCCGCGCGTGGCAGGCGTCAGGGCCAGCGAATCGCTCGTGGTCGCCAAATTGCGCGACGCGCCGGAGTCGAAGTTTGCGAAGAAAACCGGAGAAGCGGTTGACGCAATGCTGCCAGTGAAGATGCCGAACCCATTGATCGGGCTGGCAGGATTATTTGTGAATCCGGTGAATGTTTTCTGCGGCCAAGTCGAGCCGCGCGCGCTTCCGCCTACGTCTCCCGGCGCGGAAATGTCACTACCCGCGATGGACTGGCGCGTATAGGTTCCAGAGGAGGCCGTGACCTCCGTCCAGCCATTGCCGCTTCCGCTGGCCGTCGAGGCTGGAACGGTGGTCGCCGTCTGCGAAATGAACAGGCCAACGTACCAGATTGAAACTTGAGTTTGAACGCGGAAGCCGGAATTGTAGAGAAGATCAAGGCCGTTATTCGTGTACGTTTCTGCCATCGCTGCGCTCCAATTTCAATTGTGCCAGAGCGTTGTAATTTTCCAGCGCAGCGATGGCTCGTTCGTTCAGGGTGGGGGCGCGTGACTTGCGCGGCCAGTGGGATTCGTAGATGTGTCTGATTGCGTTGCCGCTCGATGCGGCCAGGAGTTCAGAGTCAAAAGGCGTGCCTATAGCGGGTGACTGTCCGGCCTTTAGTTGGTCAAGCGAACCTGATAGCCAGGATCGCATCTGTGCCTCGGCTACTGCGCCGCCCGTTGCGTCCGCGAGTTGCGCGGGCGATGCTGGACTAGCTGCGGGCGTGGGTTGCCCGAACTGCGGCGCAGGCGTTGTGGTCGGTGCCGGTTCGGACTCTTTCGGCCAGTCGCCTCTCGGCCCAATCGGCTCGTACTCTACTATCGCGCGGCCCTCATTGATATTCAAAATCGGTTTGCCCACGAGTTCGGTAACGCCCTGCGCTTGTGAGAGTTGAATCGCCTGCATGACCTCCAACTCATCGGGATGGAAGCGCAGAGTCAGACCCACCCGCTGGTACAGTTGCACGTTTAGCGCCGGTTCCAGAAATTCGGACTCGGGGACAACAGTATTCATATAGAATCCGGTCATCTCGGAGTCGGCTGTGGCATAATTGGCACTCTTGCCGTCTAACACTGTGGGCGGCACGCCGATAGCCACGGCCACATTATCCCGTTCGCTCCCCGTGAGTTTCTCCGCTTCCATCTGCCGGAGTTCCGAGCCGATGGTTTCAAATTCGGTGTTCCTATCTACTACCAGAAATTTGAACGCATTGCGGAAGCCGCCCGCAAAGCGTTGAAACCAGTTTTCGGCTTTTTCGCGCTCGTCCTTGCTCGTCGTCGGCGGCACGCGCACGGCCGTGATCGGAACGCCGCCGCTGAGCATGTAGCGATTCGCCATCTCCTCTATCGCATACAGCAAGCCCGATGCCTTTAGCGCGGCCTCGCCATCACTGGAGCCAGGCTGTATCTCTGATTCGTCGTTCGGTTCCCACACCCACAACATTTTATCCAGCGGGAAATTTCCGCCGCCGCCCAACATGTTAACATGGAAACCAGATACGCCAGATTTAGCATAGTCAATGATCGGATACACAAATTGAGTTGGGATAAAGCGGGGAGTGATGTTCAGTCCGAAACGATTAGATTCGAGCAGGTGATAGGCCGCGCCATATTTGACTAGATTCATCTCTGTGCGGTATAGCACGGAGCGCGTCCATTTTACGACTGATTGGTATTCGGGGAGTCCACTTACATCATCACCGCGATCATTTTCGAGTGACAGCGGAAACCTGCCGATGGCATTCGCGCGGAGTTTGCACGCCCGCCGAAACCAGGGGACGTAACGATAGGCTATGTCTATCGTGGTTTGGGCCGCGTCACCGCCTAGTCCGCGCCCCAGCGCGGACAGGTTCATCGTTTTCAGTTCGGGTTGGCCGGTGTAGGATTTTACGAGTTCAACGAATTGACTCATCGGTAATTTATTCGGAGTTCAAAATTACCGGGCCACTTTCGGAAATGGCGGAGTAGGCAAATAAGCGGGCCATTACAATATCATCGTGCTGGCCCTCGGGCGCGGCGTATTTGACCAAGCCCATCGGAGTGCGGGAAGACTCGAAGCCTTCCATCTGAGTGATCCCATCCTCGGAGGATTGTAAGCCTATATCCTGTCTTTCGCAAGCCAGAACAAAATTATCCACAGCGACCGCCTTCGTGGCATTGGTGGTGACGAAGGCCATGATACGGATACCCGCCAGCGCTGCCTGTTCAATGAGCGGATCGCCTAATGCGTTCTGCTCTGCTATCACAAGCGCATCGTTGTAGCGTTCACTGAGCGCAGAGAGTCGGGAGAGTTGGAGCGCGAACGGGGTATCCTGCTCAATTTCTAGTAACACCTCCCGCCGCGCCTGAATATCCCATACGCTTGAGACGCTCGGATCATTGGTTCGGCCCCAGTCTCGGCCAATGACGTAGGCGTGATTATCTTGCGGCTCTTCCGGCGCATAGACTGACAGCGCCCGCGTATTGCGGAACACGCCCGACCCGTCTGTAAGAAATTCTCCTAGATATTCCTGCGAGAAAACGCGCGCCGGGAGCGAGGCGCGCTGCTTCTCAATTTCGAGTTTGTCTATGAACGGGTTGGAAGATGTTGGGTATCTAAAAGATTTCCAGTCGGACTCGCCGTTCATTCCCTTTTGGTAAAGCGCATAGAAATAGTTTAGACCTTTCGGCGTGCTGGGAAAGAAAGCGTCCCCATAGTAATCCAGCAGGCGATTGCTCAGAACATGCTCCCAGGCATATTTGAGTTTGGGAACTTTGGCGGCTTCGTCTACCACAATGCGCGCATACTTGCGCCCGGCGCTGGCGTTGGGATCTTCGAGTGACCACATTTCCAGAATGGAATCGTTTGGCATTTCTATCCGATGCATCTGCTCGTTCATCCGCGACGCGAGGCCGTAGAAGTAACCGCGTAGAGTTTGCCATACTTCTTCGAGTGTCTTATAGGTCGGCGCATACCACGCGACCGGCAACCCGCGTTTCATAGGCTCCAGCACCAGCCGCTTGCAGAGTTCTGTTTTTCCAAAGCGCACGCCGCAGTCAATGACGTTGTAGCGCGCGGCCCGGGCGACGATCTCAGCCTGTGCCGGATGTAGCGGCGGGAGTGTCGGCCACGCCGGCGGGCTGGCCTGCGTCTGACGGCGCTGCAACTCCGCCGCTATCGTCTGCGCCCGCGCGCGCTCGCGCTCTGTTAGCAATACTGAATAGTTCCTCAACGAGTTCCGAGTCGGGCTTGTTCGTAACATCCTCTATTGTGATCGCCTGCTTGCGATGTCCCATCTCCGCTGCGATCTCTCCTAAAACTTCGCGCCATGCTTTCTCGTTCCACAAGCGCCCGTTTTTGTCCGGCTCCCATTTTATCTTTTCAAGTTCGTCGGCATGGGCAGAGAGTCGGGCGATGCGTTCCTCTTTGAGCGCAAGACCGCTATTGATTGCAGAGTCGAGACGAGCCGCGCGCAGGTTTTCAATGTCAATTTCGTAAGTCGTGCGGTAGTAAGTCAGACCGCCGCGCGATAGTTCGGGCCACGATCTTTCTTTGAACCACTCGCGGATAAGTCTTACATCATACCCCGCCGCCAGCCACTCCAAGAGGGCCGCGCGCTGGTCGTCTGTCAGTTTTGGTTTTGCCATTTGCTGGACTCTGTAAAACTATGATCGTTGCATGGAGATAGACACGGGCCTGCTTGCATTGCATCAACTGTGCGGCTTCCGCTATGGCCGACTCTGGCAAATCAAGCCCGGCGCGGATACCCCCATCTGCTAAAGTTTTGACTTGTGCGACTGTAAAATCAAACTCTATCGCCGCCCGCCGCGCGCCGGTGGTGGCCCTGGTCATCGGGGATGCTCCTCCCGCCAGGCCCGCGCGCTCAGGTGAAGACAGTTGGGGAGATGTTGAGTGTAAAACTGTTCACAGAGGGGACAATACATTCTGTTTCTCTGACTCGCCGCCCAGTCCACAAGCGCCTCGAATAGCGCCGCATCAATAGTCGGCGCGGAAACCGTGTATGAGTTTTGAGTCGACTGACATTTTGTCAGGAGAACACTATTGGTGGTCGAGACAATTCTAGTGCCATTGAAGAATGAGTCGGGCATGGTTAGATAATCCGAGCGTGGCATAGATACCTGTGGCGGCGGATGACGGTTAGCCGGGGACGCCACCCGCCGCCTAAACAAGGAGAGACGGAAACAGTTTACGCCTACCGCGGGCGGGTGTCAAGCGCGGCGGGTCTTCGACAGGCTCAGACTGGAGCTTGACTATGATCCGGATCGGGATATAATGAGTTTACCCGCAAATAAAAAGCGGGATGGCGTGCGGCCAAAAACGATAGGATACCGAATCCGCGTCTGTGATCAGAGTGCGGGGACAGGGCTTCCTATCTGCCCCCGCACCCCCACACTTTGATCAGAGAGGCGGATTTATGTTTCAACTCCCCAGCCGACAGCGTCAACGAGCGCGCGCGCGAAACCTTCTAACGGCAGAGAAGATCACAGAAACAATGTGGCGTGTAAGTGGCGGCGATAATATTCATATCGTCTCAGCCTATCCCCAACAGTCAACCTATACCTATATCTGCGATTGCGGATTTACCGCCAACCTGTGCTCTCACAAGTTGGCGGTTATGATCCAGGTCGAGCCGGACAAGATGGACTGGCGCAAGCGCGATGAAGCATTGAGAGAAGCCGCGCGCATCCGACTCGCAGATAGAGACAAGAAACGGAAGGAGAGAAAAGAAAAGGCAAATCCTAAAAACAAAACTACCAGGTCAAAAGTTGACTGGTTCGGCACAAAATGAACGAGAAGCAGAAAATAGTTGACGCTGGAGACCTTCGTAAATATCGCACCGAACTACCGAACATTTACGACGATGCGGACTTGGACGTTTACGAGTTTCGCCTGCTGGCTCACTACAAGCGCGTCGGGACTTGCACAGAGAGCACAAAGACAACGGCACGCAAGTGCCATATGAGCACTGGGAAGATTACCGAGGGTAGACGGTCACTGAGTATCAAGAAATGGATTAGCGTTCTGCGCGTTGACTTGGAAGGAAATAATTACAGCTACTCAATAACAGTTTTAGACCGATGGCTAGAAAACTTCCAACGGTACTCCCCCTCACTACATGCAGACCCCCCTCACCAGGTGAACGCCCCCCCCTCACCAGGTGAACGCCCCCCCTCACCAGGTGAAACAAAGAAGGAACCATTTAAGAAGGAACCAATAGAAGAAGGTAGCGCGGGGAAATCCCGCGACCCCCGCTCCACCCATCCGGCGATTTTGGCGATCCGGGAAGTCACGAGCCGCTACCCCTCCAAAGACGTTTATGATTTACTCATCCGCGCCATTGGGGAAACCCCAAACATCCAAGACCTGAAGACCTGCTTCGAGGCATGGCGCGCCAAAGATTGGAAGCCCACGAATTACGGGTGGGTGACTGAGTGGTATGTCTCTGGTATACCTGCTAATGGACACAACGGAAACGGACAAGTAAACGGCTCTGGCGCTATGGCCCGCGTTATCGCAAAAATGGAGGCAGTCAATGGCAACCACTGAGGAACTCAATGAGGTTTGGGAAATTCTCATCAACGCCTTTCCGAGCAACAAGGTCACGGATGGGACAGCGGCGGTTTATGCCACGACCCTTTCCGACCTTGACGGGATTCTCTTGCGCGCGGCGGCCTCGGACTCCTGACCCATCGAGGCCCAGACATC
>CAZUGW010000157.1:0-7749 GCA_964620055.1 uncultured bacterium | reverse complement strand
ATCACTTCGTTCAGCCTCTCTCCGCGAACTTCCGGGACAGGCGGCTGAAGATGAGCTGCCCAACGACGGCGGTGACTACCGCGACGACCGTGGCGATCAGCACGTAGTGCCAGAAGGGATACTGGGCCTGCACCTGGGACTGCATCACCTGCGCCCTCAAGACCTCCGCCTGCCGTTGCGCCTCCGTCATCGCCACCGTGAAGTGCGGCTGCTCCACCAGCGGGTTGCCCCCGCCGTAGAGCAGCCCACTCCGATACTCGAGGATGCCGATGGTCACGGGATCGCCCATGTAGACCCGCTTCAACGCGGGAAGCATGGATTGCAGCAGACTGGAGAGCCAGTTCGCCTCCCCGGTCATCTCCTTGCGGGCGAGAAAGCCCGAGATCGAGTACAGCACCGGGGTGAGAAAGAACCACAGCCCGAACAGGGTCCCGACGATGAACTTCACATCCGCGTAGAACACGCTCCAGGCCGCCACCATCGCCGAGAGACCGTAGGCGAAGACGGCGACGAGCACCGTGGCGGGAATCACCAACCCGTAGTGGATATTCACGTCCACGCCCCAGATGGCGAACAGCGCCAGCAGCACAACAAAGGCAAGACCGAGGTGGACCAGATTGGAGAGCAGCGCGGAGAGCGGAAGGATGGAGCGCGGGAAGTAGGCTTTCTTCACCAGCGCCATCTCCTGGGTAACGCAGGCCGTGCTGTCGAGCACCGTCTGGGAGAAAAACAGCCACGGGAGAAAGCCGGTGATGAGCTTGGCCATGTAGTTGGGCTCGGAGTTGCCCATGATCACCTTGAAGACGAAATACCACACCCCGATCTGGAACAGTGGGTTCAGCAGGGACCAGGAGAAACCGAGGAAGGAGTTCTTATAGCGAACCTTGAGATTGCGGCGAACGAGGTTGAACAGCACCTCGCGATAGCGCCACAGTTCTGCGATTTCGGTCATGGCCACCAGCCGGAGTTTCCACCTTCGAGGAGGATGTGCGTCACTTCAGAGTTAGCTTGATTGGATTATAGCATCGGCGGGAGAGGAGCGTCAAACGCAATAGGGTCTCGGGTCTAGGGGCCGAGGCCCTCCCTTGCGCCCCTCCCCTCCCGCGAGTATCATATCCGCGTCCCACTCACCGAACGGGGTTTGGCTCATGCGCGGGGTGCGCGCGTCAACCGACGTCGAGAAGAAGCTGCTGGCGATCTTGCGGATTCTCGCCGAGTCCGAGGAGCCGGTCGGCGCGCGCGCCATTGCCCACCAGTTGCTCGGCGAGGGGATCGAGCTGAGCGAGCGCACGGTGCGCTATCACCTCCGCCTCATGGACGAGCGGGGCCTCACCCAGAACCTCGGCGAGCCCGGGCGGTTGATCACCGCGCGCGGCCGGGAGGAGATCGAGAGCGCGGGGGTGAGCGAGAAGCTCGGCTTCGTGAGCTCGAAGATTGACCGCCTCGCCTATCGCTCCACGTTCGATATGGAGACGAAGACGGGGCAGATCATCCTCAACCTCTCCTACATTCCCGAGGACCGGTATGCCGAGGCGCTGGACATCATGCGGGACGTATTTCGCGCCGGCTTCTGCATGTCCGAGTTGGTAATCGTGCGCCGCGCCGGCCAGCGCATCGGCGGCCAGGCCATCCCGGTGGGGCAAGTGGCCTTCGGGACCGTCTGCACCGTGACCATCAACCGCGTGCTCCTCAAGCGTGGCATCCCGGTGGACTCGAAGTACGCCGGCATTCTCGAGATCTACCGCGACAAGCCGCTGCGCTTCACCCACCTCGTCTCCTACGCCGGCACCACCGTGGACCCGACCGAGCTGTTCATCGCCGGCCGCATGACCAGCGTGCGCGAGGCCAGTCTGTTGGGGAGGGGGAGGGTCTTGGCGAGCTTCCGCGAGATCCCGGCGGTGGCCGAAACCGACCTGCACGCGGTGCTCGGGGAGTGCAAGGCCAAAGGCCTGGGTGGCATTCTCGCGGTGGGCAAGCCCAGCCAGCCGCTGCTCGAGGTCCCGGTTTCCATGGACCGCATCGGCCTCGCCGTCATCGCCGGCCTCACGCCCATCGCCGCGCTCACCGAGTCCGGCCTCCCGGTGCAGAGCAAGGCGATGAGCGCGCTCGTGGAGTTCTCGGATCTGGTGCCGTTCTCCGAGCTGAAGTAACGTAGGCCTATCTTCAGAACTGCGCCGCCCTCAGCGCGTCGGCTCGCTGCGCGTAAGGCGCGGCCCGCTCCGGCTGACCGAGGTCTGTATAGGCCTGCGCGACGTGATCCAGAACGTCGTAATCGTCCGGGTACTGCGCGTCGAGGTCGAGCATGCGTTGCAACTGCCCCTCCGCGAATTCGGGATACAGGTCGTTCGCGCGCACGTACTGCGCCCCGTCATAGGCATAGAGGTCGAACCACGTACCCACCGCGACGTGCGGCCTGGTAACCCCGACGAAGTGGGCCGTCCGCACCTCGACGCGACCGTCCCCGTCCAGGTCCACGAGTTCGGGTGGGAAGACGCTGTCCACGTGCAGCACCTGGCGCATCGCGCCGTTCGCGGCCTCGAAAATGTCCACATACGTCGGCACCCAGTCCGCACCCACCCAGCCCGTGACCAGGAGCACCTGCGAGCGGCCGACGCGCTGGAGGTCCCCAACCCAGGCCCGCGCGAACGTCACCTCCCCCGGATTCTCGAGACCGGCCCCGGCGACGTTCCCCGTGCGAAAGGCCTCCTCATAACCGGCCCCGTGCCACGCGTAGTATCGCACCTCGGGGGCCAGTAGGTAGGTCTGAACGCGCGTCAGGTCCGGCCCCCAGAGCTCCGGCGTGCCGACCAGCAGGAAGGCGCCCGGCGTCCGTCCGTCCGGCACTTCCGCGAGGCGGAAGATCCGCCGCGGATAGGGCAGCGGGAAGTACAGCAGGAGTTCCGAGAGCCGCTTCGCCTCGGCTAGGCCGGATCGCGCCTGCGAATCGAAGGGGCTGAGCACCTGGGCCCGGTTGAACGCGGCCGCGGCGCTGAAGTAGTCGGCCTGCTCGAGCTTCAGCCGGCCCAGCGCCAGGTATGGCGCAACAGACTCGGGCGCCGTCGCGATGGCGTCGTTCAGGTCCTGATCGGCGACAGTCAGGTCCACGGCGCTCTGCGGCTGAAGGCTGTCCAGGGCCGTCGCAACCTGGAGCGCGGTCTCCCGCGGGTCAGCCGCGCCCGCCAGAGACGCCACCAGCGCCACCAAGAACACGGACCATGCTACCTGAAAGCGACGCATGATAGCCTCCTCCGTTCGCGTTCCAGTCAAGAGTGTACCGCGCTCGCAAGGACACCCTGGGCCGTTCCGCGCGGCCTTGGCGTGGCGGCGAGCTTTCGTGATTGACAAACGCCTGGCGTTCGGCTATCGTGGTATGAGGAACACCCGGAAGGTGTTTGCTTGGAACCCACCGGCGGCTCAAATGGATCCCCCATTTGGGCTTTTTTGTTTCCCCCGAATCAACGGTCGCGTGCGACCGCGTGGAGGCGAGACGTGCCAGCAACAGTCGTAGTCGGCAGCCAGTGGGGGGATGAAGGCAAAGGCCGCATTGTGGACTTGCTCGCGGCCGAAGCCGAGGTCGTGGTGCGCTATCAAGGCGGGAACAACGCCGGCCATACCGTCTGGGTCGGCGAGCACCGTTTCGCCTTTCATCTTATCCCCACCGGGATTCTCCGGGGCAAGCTCTCCCTGCTGGGCGCGGGGATGGTGATTGACCTGGACGTGCTCTTGCAGGAGGAGAACGAGCTCGCCGCGGCCGGCGTGGAAGTGATCGGCAAGCTGCGGATCAGCGAGAACGCCCACCTGATCCTGCCCTATCACAAGTTGCTGGAGGCGGCGGAGGAAGATCGGCTGGGCAGCAAGGCCATCGGCACCACGCGCCGGGGCATCGGCCCGGCCTATGAAGATAAGGCCGCGCGGCGCGGCCTGCGGATCGGCGACCTGCGCGATGAAGATGCGCTGGCGGACAAGCTGACCAGCCTCGTCGCGTATAAGAACCTGATCCTGAGCAAGGTCTATGGCGCGCCGCAGGTGGATGCGGAGAAGATCTTCAACGATCTGCGGGTGCTCTATGGCCACTACGCGGACGCGATCTGCGATACCTCGCTGCTCGTGGAGGAGGCCTTGGCGAGCGGCAAGAACGTGCTGTTCGAGGGCGCGCACGGAACCATGCTCGACTTGGACTGGGGCACGTACCCGTATGTCACCAGTTCCAGCCCCACTTCCGGCGCGGTGGCGAGCGGCGCGGGGATCGGGCCGAAGTACGTCGGTCGCGTCATTGGCGCGGCGAAGGCCTACACCACCCGCGTCGGCGCAGGGCCGTTCCCGACGGAGGTAGGAGAGGAGATCGCCGCTTCCATGCGCGAGCCGGGCGGCGAGTTCGGCACCACGACGGGCCGCGCGCGGCGCATCGGCTGGTTCGACGCAGTGGTGGTGCGCAAGACCTCCCGCATCAACGGCCTGGACGCGCTGGCCATCACGCACCTGGACGTGCTGGGCCAGTTCGCCGAGATTCCGGTGTGCGTGGCCTACGCGTGTGACGGCGAGCGGACCGCGCACTTCCCGAACGACCTGGGTCGGCTCGCGCGCTGCCAGCCGGTCTATGAGACGCTGCCGGGATGGCAGAGCGACATCTCCGGCGCGCGCAGCTTCGGCGACCTGCCGGCGAACGCACAGAGGTATGTGAGACGGATCGAGGAACTGGTGGAGGTTCCGATCTCGCATGTCCTGGTGGGCCGCCAGCGTGACCAGTCTATCATCCTCTCGTAGACCCGCCGTGGCGGGTCGTAGATCCGCCGTGGCGGGTCGTAGATCCGCCGTGGCGGGTGACCTGAAGAAGCTGCCGCCGGAGAAGCGGGTCCCGCTGATCCTGAAGCGGTTGGGGAAGCAGTATGAGATTCCGGAGCACGCGCGCCGGCTGCCCCTGCTGGACAGCCTGGTGCTGACGGTGCTCTCGCAGAATACGAATGACGGGAACTCCGGCCGCGCCTTCGAGCAGTTGAAGGAGCGGTTTCCTACCTGGGAGGCAGCGCTCAGGGCCCCGCGCCGACAGATCAAGAAAGCGATCCGCGTCGGCGGCCTGGCGGAGATCAAGTCCGGGCGGATTCAGGAGATCCTGCGGCGAATCCAGCAGGAGCGGGGCAAGCTGGACCTGGAGTTCTTGCGCGCGATGTCTGTCGAGGACGCGCGGGACTATCTGCTCAGCCTGCCGGGGATCGGCCGCAAGACCGCGGCGGTGCTGATGCTCTTCCAACTCGACCTGCCAGTGTTTCCGGTGGACACGCATATCCATCGGGTGTCGAAACGGTTGGAGCTGATCCCGCCGAACGCGACCGCGGAGCGCGCACACGACATTTTCGACGCGATGCTCAAACCGAGGCAGATGTTTCCGTTGCACGTGGGCTTGATCCTGCACGGGCGGCGGATCTGCGTGGCACGGCGGCCGCGCTGCCTCGAGTGTCCGCTGCTCGACCTGTGCCCGCAAATGGGGGTTGAACCATGACGCCCGAACGCGTACGTGAACTTCTCCAGGCCTCGCGGGGCCGCCGGGTGCTGCTGCTCGGGGACCTGATGATGGACGAGTGGGTCTTCGGCTCGGTGAAGCGCATCTCGCCCGAGGCCCCCATCCCCGTGGTGCGGATGCCGCTCGCCGACGATGCGCGGGCGGACAAGCCCGGCGGCGCGGGGAACGTGGCGGCGATTCTCCTCTCCCTCGGCGCGGCGGTGCGGGTGGTGGGGCTGGTAGGGGAGGACGAACTCGGCGTGCGACTGAAGGCCGACCTCGTGCGGCGCGGCGCGGACATCCGCGGCGTGCTCACTGACGACTCGCGGCCGACCACGCACAAGCTCCGCATCCTCGCGGGCCGGCAGCAGTTGCTCCGCATTGACACCGAGAGCGCGAAGCCGGTGGCCGGGGCGCTGGCCGACCGCGTGTGCGACATGGTCCGCGCGGCGATGCGCGAGGCCGACGTGGTGCTGGTGGCGGATTACGCCAAGGGCGTGCTCACTCCCGCCTCCCTGCCCCCGGACCTGATCGCCTCCGCGCGCGCGGCGGGCACGCCGCTCTGCGCCGACCCGAAGCCGGCGAACATGGACCTGCTCCGCGGCGCGTGGCTGGTCAGCCCGAACGAGTCAGAAGCGCTCGAGGCGGCAGGCGTAACCAACGGCCCCTCCCTTCCTCCCTCCTCCCTCCCTCCCTTCGTGGTGCAGGCCGGGCAGACGCTGCTGGACCGCCTCGAAGCAGAGGCCGTATTCATCACCCGGGGCGAGCACGGCATCGCGGTGTTCTGCCGCGATGGCACCATCGCCGAAGCGCCCACCACGGTCGAACCGGGGTCGGTCGGCGACGGCACAGGGTGCGGCGACGCGGCCAGCGCGGCCTCCGCCCTCGCCCTGGCCGCGGGCGCGAGCTTCCTCGAAGCCGCCGAACTCGCCAACGCCGCGGGAGGAGTCGTCTCCCGCTTCGTCGGGGTGCATGACCCGAGGCCGGAGGAGGTGGTGGAGTGGGTGAGGGGGACCGGACGGTAGGGCCGGGTACCGATAGACAACCCTACGATGGCTTCGCTCTGAGCGCCTTCGCGCGCCGCTCATACGGGGCGGCCTTGCTGGGCTGACCGAGGTCGCGGTAGGCCTGGGCCACGTGCAGCAGAACGTCCCAGTCATCGGGGTACTTGTGCAGTTTGGCGAGCGCCTCCGCCAGTTGGCTCCGCGCGAAGTCCCGAAAGTGCGAATTGGCCCGAACATAGCGCCGGCCGGTGTACCGATAGACGTCGTACCGCGCACCCTGCTCGGCATGCGAGGTCTCGTACCCGAAGAAGTGAACCACCTTCACCTCCGGCCGCCGGTCCCGGTCGAGGTCCACCAGTTCCGGCGTGTCCTCGCTATCCGCGTGGAGGATCGGGCGAAGGGACCTCCCTGCGACCTCGAAGACGTCCACGAACGCGGGGAGCCAGTCTGCGCCGATCCAGCCGGTGACGAGCAGCACCTGCGCTCTTCCGGTGTGCTGCACATCGCCGACCCAGATCCGGGCATACTCGATTCCATCTCTCGCGGCTGCTGCCCCCGCGGGCGCGGCGAGCACCGTGTGCAATCGGGCCCGGAATGTCAGATGGTAGCGTCCGCTCTTCCGACGGTAGTACCGCACTGCCGGAGCGTCGAGTTCGTGCCCCTTCGCGTTCCACCTTCCGAGGAGAACGGCGACGCTCGGGCCGCCCCGTTTGGGCGCCTCGGCGAGTCGGAAGACACGCTGTCCGCGGGGTGCGGGAAGGGCGAGCACGAGCCGCGACAGCCGCGCTGCTTCCCGCAGTCCGGACCGCGCCTGGGAGTCGTGCGGGTCCAACGCCAGGGCGCGCGAGAACTCCGCCTTCGCCTCGCCGTAGCGCACCATCTCGAGGAAGGTCCGACCGAGCACCCGGTGCGCGGTCGCGCCGTTCGGGGCGACCTTGATCGCGTCGGCTAGCTGCGAGTCCAGGAAATGCAGGTCAACCGCCCCGCGTAACTCCGGCCCCGCCAGCACCGCCCCCGCCGCCTGTATCACCTGCCGCGCTTGCTCCTGAGGGGTGCCGGAGGCCGGTTCCCCGCCGGGAAGGTAGAGCGGCAGTGTCACTTGCGCGGGCCCGCCTCCGGCTGTACATGCTCCAGCCAGCAGACCTGTCCAGAGCCAGAGGCCGATCACCCGAGCGCAGATCCCGCCACGCATCCGCCCTCTCCCCCCTCCGCCTCCAAACCCGACCCGTCTATCACCAATAGCCTGCG
>CAZUGW010000156.1:0-7772 GCA_964620055.1 uncultured bacterium | reverse complement strand
CTAGGACATTTTCGCTCTGCAGTTAGCATGTGACAAAATCGCGTTGCATCTACAGGCCCGCGCGCAGGGCTTTCCCCCAAAGCCCAGATGGGGTAGACTACCAGCAGCACCGCGGAGGAGACGCGCATGACGACAGACGAATCCAAGCAGGCGGGGCCGAGCGAGAGCGGCCCCTCGACTTCGCTCGGGGCAGGCCTCGGGTTCGGCAGCCTCTCCATGAACGAGATCGCCCCGGCGACCACGGCCGAGCCGAGCGAGACGGGGACGCGCACCGGCAAGACGTGGCTCCTGGTGATCGGCGTGGTGGCCGCGGTGACGGCGCTGGGGTGGATCTTCCACGCCGCGGTGGACACCCCGCCCAGCGGGCAGGTGCAGCAGCAATTGCAGCAGAGCGTCGCCGCGGAACCCTACGGGCAGGACGGAACGGTCCAGGGGATGAGCTTCCTCTCCGGCAACAAGGTGCGGGTGGACTTCTCGGCGACGATTTCGACGTTGGACCAGAGCGGTCGCGACCGGATCCGGGCGGCGACCCAGGGGGTGATGAAGAAGCTGATCGCGGCGCTGCCTGGCCGCGATCTGTTCATCACCGGCGTGCAGAAGGAGCAGGTAGTGGCGGAGGCGCGCTACCTGCATCGCAGCACGCTGGTCACCTCCACGGGGGAGAAAGCCCCGGACATCTCCATTCGCGTCGAGAACGACCCGGAGGGCGGTATCGGCGGGAGCATGGGCGGGCAAATGTCGGGCGCGGGCAAGTAAGTCCGCCCCGAGTAGCCCGAACCGCGGCGCATCTTTCCTGACGCAGGAGTGCATTTCGGCCGTGCGAGTGTGGAAAAAGGACGATGGAGTCTCATTCCACCGGCAGGCACGTCGGAACCTGAGCACACGAGATGCGCAACGCGGTGGCCGCCCGACCAAGCGCGGTCGAGCTGGCTGATCAGAAAGGGCTTTCCGTCCTCGAAAGCCTGGCGCGCGCCGCGCGCCAGATCGCGTTGTATGGCCCCGAGCACCCCATCGCCGCCCGCGCGCTGCAAGACGCGTGGCGCGAACTCGCGGCGGAGGCGAACGCCGGTGAGGCCGTCCTCGGGGTCGGAGAGGAGGCGCTGCTGTGGAATGGCAAACAGGCCCGGGGTGGCAGCGCCCACCTGGGACGTTTGCACGAGGGCCTGCGGGAGCGACTGGTCGCCTGCGTCCAGTTCACCTCCCGTCTCGAGGTCGCCGGCCTCTCTCGCTTCTTGTTGATCCTGGCGGAGGATTCCAAGCTGCTGATCTCTGCCGGCGGGGTGATGCGCGCCTATGGGCCGGAGGGTCCGCTCGGGATTCTAGTGGAGGATGTTGATTTCACTCAGGAATTGCAGGCCTCCGCCTCCGCGTGGGCGGGGATCTGCGAGGAGATGGATCCCACCGCCGTCGGGCCGTTGCGGGAGATCCTGGAATCGTGTCTCCACGTCGTCCGGTCGGCCAGTGAGGAGCAAACGCTCGCCCAGATGCGGGGGGTCCTGGCGGAGGAGCCGTCGCTGGCGGAGGAGACGGCCTCGCCGGTGGCTGCGATTGCCTCCACGATCGCGGCGCTGATCCAATCCGCGGGCGAAATCGCCGTTCACACCGGGAGCGCCCACCGGAACGCGTGGGAGAGCGCGATCCTGCGCCAGCTCGAGGCCCTGGGGCCGCGGTGGGGCGCGCACATCTTCCGCGCCCCGGTGGCGATTACCCCGGGCAGCCCGGATATCCTCTCGCTGCTGGCGCAGGCGATGGATCTCGAGCGGTGCGTCTCGCTCATCCTGGACTGCCCCGGCGCCATCGTGACCGAGCGCTCGGAGGGCCTCGCCTTGGCGCTGCGGAGGATCCTCGCGGACACGGAAAGGGCCACGGGCCTCGCGCGAGAGTTGCATCAACAAGCGCTGGCGCGCGGCGTGTCCGAGGACGTGTACCGAAACGTGGTGGGAATGCTAATGCCCGACCTCGCCAAGCTGGCGCGCACCGACGGGATGTGGCGGCTACTGGACGGCGGAGAGGAATCGCTGCGGGCGGAGGACCCGAAACGCGAGCTCGCCGACCTAATGGAAACCAGCTCCACGCCGGCGGTGCGTCGGTCGCGCGCGTTGATGCTGCTAGACCTGCTGGAGGCGGAAATGAGCGCCAGTCAGTATGGATCAGTGATCACTGGTTTGCTAGACATGGCCGAACGGTGCGCGCGTCATGGCGAGTCCGAACTGTTACTCCGCGTTCTGGAACGGCTCCAGCGCGAGGCCGGCGACGCCGCCCGCAGTTCCGGGCAGCGCGCGGTTGCCGCCAACGCGCTGGGGCGTAGCGCCACGAAGCAGGTGATCTCCGCGATGGTGCGGGAGTGGGAGCGCGGCTCAGAGGAGAGGCGCGGCCGAGTGCTGGGTCTGCTGGGCCAGCTCGGGGAGGAGGGAATGGGAGTGCTGGTCACGCTCGCGAGGCGCACGCACGAGATCGGCTTCGCGGAGGCCTTGCGGGTTTTCGTGCGGCACGATGACCCGTCTCTCTCGCACCTGCGCCAGTTACTCTCCGAGCTGCCTCTGCGCGATCTACAACTAGCCTTACGGGCGCTGGTAAACACTGGCGATCCGGTGACGCTCGCGCCGCTTAGCACGCTGCTCGCGCACCTCGCAACGGAGGCGCGGATGGCCCTGATCCGCGCGGTAGGGGAGGGATCGAACGCGGCGGGAGTGAACCTCGTGCTGCGCCTGCTCGCCGATCCGGAGCCGCAGGTCCGCATGGCCGCCGCCGAAGCGCTGGGCAAGCTGAGAGCGGTAGACGCGGTGTCGGCCCTCTGCGACGCGCTGGGGCGGGAGTCCGACTTCGGGCCGGGCGCGCGGGCGAAAGCGGCGGCCGCGCGCGCGCTGGGGGAGATCGGCTCTCCCAAGGCGATCCCCAGCCTGTCGGCGATGTTGTTTGGCGGCGGGGTGCTAATGGCTTTGATCAGCCAGGAGCCCAAGGTGGCGGCGGCGGAGGCGCTGGGCAAGATCGGCACGGTGGAGGCGCGGCAGGCGATAGAAGATTGGAGGCGGTGCCGCCACCACCGGGTCCGAGAGGCCTGTCGGCGCGCGCTGCATGAGGCGGCCGGCGGGGCGCCAAAGCTCAGTTCCGCGGGGAGTGGACCCGATGCCGCTTAGCACCGAAGCGCAACCCTCCCCGGAGGAACGAACCGTGGGCGCGGCCCTCGTCGCCAAGCTCTCGCGGGCGATGAGGAACATCAGCTTCTACGAGGTGCGCCATCCGGTCGTGCGCGATGTTCTCACCCAACTTCACGCCGATCTGACCCGCTATCTGGCGGACAAGCGGGAGTTCGTCATCAAGTTCGTCAGCGGCTATGTCGTCCTTCAGAACGCGCCGCTGCTCACCAATCGCGCTCTGGTCGGCAGCTTGCTGGGGGCCTGTCATCGGCGCCAGGCCGAGTCCCTGATCTTCCGCCGGGGCGTGACCCTGGACGAGCTCGAGCAACTGGTCACCGTGCTGGCCGCCGACGCCTCGGAGGTGGAACAGGAGGGGGGCCTGGGCCGGGCGCTCGAGGCGCGCGGGGTGGAGCGGATCGTGATCGGGGTCCCGGAAGGCGGGCCGCAGAGCAATTGGCGGTGGGTCCATTCCACGGCGCTGGACGTGCTGCGGGGGGCCGCCGCAGGAGTGCGCACCGGCCGCCCGGTGGATGTCGAGAGCGTGCAGGCGAGCGTGCGCGACATCATGGACGACGTGCTGGGCGACCGCACCCTCGTACACAACCTCACGTCGCTCAAGGGGATGGATGAGTACACGTTCATCCACGCCCTGAACATCTGCGTTCTGGCCGGCGAGCTGGGGCGGCAGATCAAGCTGAGCCGGGAGCACCTGGAGGAGTTGGGCGCCGCGGCGCTGCTGCACGACATCGGCAAGGTGCTCGTCCCATTGGAGGTTCTCCGCAAGCCGACCGCGTTGGACAAGGCTGAGTTCCAGATCATGAGCCGCCATCCCGTGGACGGGGCGATCCTGCTCTCCCGCGAGCCGCGGTTGCCGGAGTCAGCCGCGGTGGTGGCGTTCGAGCACCACATGCACTACGATTTCAGTGGCTACCCTCGACCCACGCATCCTCGCACGCTCCACCTCTTCAGCCTGATCGCGACCATCGCGGATGTCTACGACGCCCTCACCAGCACCCGCCCCTACCGCCCTCCGCTGCCGCCGCGGCGCGCGCTGGAGGTGATGCAGCAGGAGTGCCGCGGGCATCTCGAACCGCGCTTGTTCGGCCATTTCGTCACGATGCTCGGTCCCTATCCCTGGGGGACGCTGCTCGGGCTGCCAGACGGCCGGATGGCGGTGGTGACCAGGCCCAACGCCTCTAGGCCCGACAATCCACTGGCGCGCGTGATCGAACTGGAGGTGGGAAAGCCCGGGATCGCGGACTCCGAGGTCCCGGTGCGGCAACTTGCGGCGCGCGGGGAGTTCGAAGTGCTCGACCCCGCCACCCTGGGGATAGACCTGACGGCGCTGTTGCACGGGCTGCACGAAGACCGCGGCGCCGCGCGGCACGCGGCCTGACCGTGGTCACCGGAGCGGCAGCTTCTCCACCGTCACCGACGCCACCCACAGGTCCTGCTTGCTTCCCTTCGCGTTGATCCTGAAGTCGTAGCCGTTGCGGTTGGTAAAACTCACGTCGTCGAGCACGATGCGATACGTGTGCCAGCCCTCTCCCGCCTCCACCCAATGCCACGGCGTGCTGCGGTAGCCGATCACCGAGTCATAGTAGAGGTTGAACCCGATCTTGTTCTCGCCCGTGCGGGAGGCCTCGTACTCCACGATGATCGCCACCGGCGTCTTGCCCCGGGCGAAGTAGAGCCACCGGTCGTCCACATCGAAGTAGATCCACGGGCTGTCGAGCCCCGCCCCTGCCGGGAGGGGCCGCAGGTTGGTCCCCAGAGCTATCCGATCCGGATGCGGCTCCTCTCGCACGGCGCCTCCGGGTAGCGCGCGGAGCGCCCGGTTGTAGATCCCCCGCTCGGGCTGTTCGGCCCGGCCGTAATCCGCGGACACCGCGAGCTGCGCGCTAGGGTCCGGGCCAGGTCGGGCCGCAAGCACATCCGCGCGTGTGGGCGGGCCGAGGTGGGCGCGCCCCTTTGCGTCCAGCCCGCGGATGATCGCGGGGCGCGGGCCGAGCAGCAGGACCGGGTCGGGGCCACTGCCCTCCACTGCGGAGCCCGGGACGCCGCCGAGTCGCGCCGCGCGGTGCACTTGCTCGGCGTCGGCGACCGGCGCCAGCGCGGAGGCCGGCAGGCGCGTCTCCGTCACGCTCCAGGCGACGACCGCGGCGCCCGCTTGGTCCTCGAAGGCGAAGGCCCACACCGCGGGACCGAGACGAAGAAATCCCACGTACTTCATGCGCGATAGCGCTGGAACCCACTGCGCGCTGATCACGTCGGCCGGCGCGTAGTATCGCGCGACGCCGAAGGCGGAGGCGAGCAGGTAGCCCTGCACCCACTCGTCAGCGGCCAGCTCACCCTCCACCCCAACCACCCAGAGGGGCCGTCGCGAACCCGCGGGCATGGCCTCGGCGGTCATCACGGCGAGCGCGAGCGCGCTCGCCGAGAGACCGGCGGGCGCGGGCAGGTAAGCGCCCCAGATGTCCCACGCGGTTCCCACCGGCGGGCGCAGTCGGCGCTCCAGACCGGCTGGGTCGAGGGCGACCGACTCCGGGAGAATGAGCACGGCCGACGGGTCCACGGAGTGCAGCGCGCGCGAGGCGACCGTGAAGAGGTGGAGGTATTCCGAGATCGAGCCGCGAAAATTGCGGGCGTTCGGCTGCTCGCGCACCTGCCAGTACTTCACCCGGCCCTTGAAGTGCGCCGCGGCCTGGCGCACGTACCGCTCCCAGAGGTCGTCCGACTTGGGCACGGAGAACCGCACCTGGTCGGGCGGAATGCCCAGCGCCGGGTCCACCGCCCATTCCGCTACCGGTCCCAGCACCAGGACGACTTCGAGGCCCTGCGCGCGGGCGGCGTCCACCGCCGCGTCGTCGGCCCGCCACGAGAACTTGCCCGGCCGCGGCTCCACGCGATTCCAATCGAGCGGCAGTCGGATCGTGGCGACCCCGCTCTGGGAGAGTCGGGCGAGGGCGGTGGCCTGCTCCTGTGTCGCGAGGGGGGCGAGATCAACGTTCGCGCCGACCATGGGATTACCGGAAGCGCGGACGACCAACGCTAGCAGCGCGGCCGGCAGCCACAGGCACGAGAGAAGCCGAGCCCGGGGGCTCGGCTTCCAAGAACTCGCTACGGTGGTGCAACGCGCCACTAGCCCAGACCCCGCTCCCGCTCCTGGGCGAGGACGATCCTTACCGCCTCCGCGCGGGTGATCCAGAAGCTCTGTTCGCGGAACGTCTGCCAGCGCAGATAGCCGGGCAGCGACATGAAATTGGCCGCCGCGGTAAAGGGCTGCGTGCCGGCCACATTCGGATACTCGGCTGCGCCCGCAGGCTGAGGGGTCAGGGCGATCAGCGTGCCGATTGCGACCAACGCCACCACCAGCAATGTGATCCGAGCCATCGCGTTTACCTCCCTTGCAAGCACTGCAGAGAGAGTGTATCCGGGAAGGGAACGTCCTATCCATCGCGTCTGCACCGCCGTTGCCGCCGAGGCGCGCACAGTGTCGGGAATTCAGTCCAATTTCGGGAAGCGCGCGCGTACCACGAACCCGTGCTTGGACTCGAACTCCACCGTGCCCCCCAGTTCCTGCTCGACCAGCCCGCGGACGATCTTCAGCCCCAGGCCGGGGGCGTCGTCCAGGCTGACGTCCTTGGGGATCCCGACACCGTCGTCACGGACCTGGAGGAGCGCCTCCCCCCCTCCCTCGGTGAGGCTGACCGTGACTCTCCCCCCCTCCTTCCCGGCGAAACCGTGCCGGAGGGAGTTATCCACCAGCTCGTTGATGACGAGGGCGACGCTGACGGCCTTCTGGGAAGGCAGCATCACCCGGGCGCCGGTGACCCCGATGTCTACAGCGCGATCCCGCCACGCCGCGCGGGTCGCGCGCACCACCCGCATCGCGGCCTCTTTCATGTCCACGAAGGCGAGGTCGTGGTCGCCGATCACCTCGTGGACGGCGGCGACGGCCTGCACGTGAGAGACCGCCCTCCTCACCACTTCCTCGACCGAGCGGGCCTGCGGACGCTCAATCTCCATCCGCAGCAATCCGGCGACGGATTGCAAGCTGTTGCGCATCCGATGGTTCACCTCGCTCATCATCCCGGCCACGAACTCGGACCGACGCTGGACCTCCTGCGAGAGGTAGGTGTTCTCGATGGCGACGGCCGCGGTGTTCGCCAGCGACATCAGCAGTCGCTTATCCTCCTCGGTGAACTTGCTGGGCGACTTCCGGTAGAGGTTCAGCACCCCCACCGGCCGCCCGCCGGAGATCAGCGGGGCGGCGATGGCGGCCCCGAGGCCCTTCTGGCGCGCTTGCCGACGGTACATGAACCGGCCATCTCTGGTCACGTCCATGCTCACCAACGGCCGGCCGCTCTGCGCGGCCAGGCCGGGCAGTCCCTCCCCCGGCTTGAGTCGCTGCATCGCCCACTCGCCGGGCCACAGGCCGTGCACCGCTTTGAGCACCAATTCCCCCGACTCGGCCTCCATCAGCCACATCATCCCGACCGGCGCGTCGAGCAACTCGATGGCCGACTTCAGCACCACGTCGGCGGTCTGGTTCGGATCGCGCGCGGCGGCGAGGGCCTCGGAAACCTCTCCGAGTTTGGAGAGCCGCCGGAGATGCTGGAGCGCGTGCTGATA
>CAZUGW010000155.1:0-7821 GCA_964620055.1 uncultured bacterium | reverse complement strand
TGGCGGAGAGAGGGCAGGGCCGCGGACTTGATATCCTCGATGGCGACGTTGAAGGGGTCGTTCATCAACGCCCGCACCTTGCCCGCGAGGATGAGGGCCTGTGCGCCGCGGGGGCTGGCGCCGTAGCGCACGAAGCGCTTCACCGAATCCGCGGCGTGTCCGCTGTCCGGGTGGGTGGCCAGCACGAGCCGCAGCGCGAAATCCTGCACGTGCGCGGCTACCGCCACCTGCCGCGCCACCGCACCGAGCGACATGATCTCCTCCCGCGAGGCCACCTGCGTGGCCTTCGGCACGGAATGCCCCGTGGTGCGGTTCACGATCTCGTGCAACTCCGCCAGAGACGGGAAGTCCACCCTGATCTTGAAGATGAACCGATCCAACTGTGCCTCGGGAAGGGGATAGGTGCCCTCCATCTCGATGGGGTTCTGGGTGGCGAAGACCAGGAACGGCTCCTCCAGCTTGCGCGACACACCCGCGACGGTGACCGTGTGCTCCTGCATCGCCTCCAAGAGAGCCGATTGTGTTTTCGGCGTGGCCCGATTGATCTCGTCCGCGAGAATGACGTTGCCGAAGATGGGGCCGGGCTGGAACTGGAACTCGCGCTCGCCGGTGGGCAACTCCCACAGCACGTTCGTCCCGGTGATGTCCGCGGGCATCAGGTCAGGGGTGAACTGGAGGCGCGAGAACTTGAGGTCGAGCGCGTCGGACAGCGTGCGCACCAGCAGCGTCTTGCCCAGCCCCGGCACGCCCTCGATCAGCACGTGCCCGCCGGCCAGCAGCGCGATCAGGGTGTTCTCCACCACCTCGTCCATCCCGACGATGACGCGGCCGACCTCGGTCTTGAGATCGGTGACGAGGCGGCGGAAGCGCTCCGCCTGGCGGGCGGCATCCTCCTGGGTGGGGATAGCGTTTTCCATTCGTCGTGCCTCCTCTGGCGGGCGTAGGCACGCCCGCCCTACAATTGGGCGACCCAACGGGTCGCCCCTACTTTTCTAGCGAGTGGAAATACTCGCGGACCGTGCCGCGGTAGCCCGCGGGGACGTCCTCTTTGGAGAGCGCCTCCTCCGCGGCCTTGGAGTACTCGCCGATCACTTCGTAGTACGGGACCTGTGAATTCGCGCTCTTCTCCGGCGCGCCTTGCTCGGTAGTGGTGAGCATCTGCCCGCCGGGCTTGACCTGTCCGGGCAGCTTGGTGTAGGAACCGTCCGTCTTGGTCTCGCGCGGCGCGTAGAGGCTGGCGCCGGGCGTCCCGGCGGTGAGCTTCCCCTGGCTGTCGCCGGGGCCGACGCCCATGCACGAGCCGGACTTGCAGGCGCTACAGGCCTTCGCGAGTTTGCAGGAGGAACAGACCCTCCTGTACGCCGCGAGCGCTTTCTTCAGCGCGGCCGCGGAGAGCTTGCAGTTGCCGGACTTGCAGGATTTGCAGGCCTCGCCCAGGCATTTCGAGACCTCGTTGAGGTCGGTCTTCTCCAGCGCCTTCGCCAGCTCGCGCAGTTCCTTCTCGAGTTGCGCCAGTTCCTCTTTGCTCAGGTCCTGGGGCAGCTTGTCGAGCGATCCCATCAGTTCCGACAGCTTGTCCCAATCCTGCGCCGAGAGCGCCATGGACATCTGGGCCATCAGATCGGCCGGGAGGCCGCGGTTGCCGCCAGACTTGGATTGCAGCTTTGCGAGTTGCTGGGCGAGCTGCTTGAGTTGCTCCGCGCTCTTGCTCTGCCGCGCCTGCTCGGCGAGACGCTTGAACTTCTCCTCGGCCTTCTTGTCGCCGCGCTGGGCCGCCTGGCGGGCGAGGTTCTCCGCGCGCGAGGCCAGGGTGCGCGACGCGGCCTGCTGCATCTCCTCCGCGGCCTGGGCCGCGGTCTTGGGGGGAGGGGGCGCGAGGCGCTGGGCCACCTTTTCGAGTTCTTTGTCGGCCTCGTCGAGCTTCAGCAGGGCCTTCTTCCGGTCCAGTTGCCCCTTCCTGAACTCCTTGGCGAGCAGTTGCAGCTTCTTCGCCACCTGGGCCGCCTCCACGTCGCCGGCGCGCTTCGCTTGTTCCTCCAGCTTCTTGGCCACCGGCTCGATTCGCGCGGCCTCGCGCTTCAAGAAGGCGCGGTCCTCTTTCTGCTGCGGGGAGAGCAGCCAGGCCGGGAGGGGGAGCAGTTGTGATGCGCCGAGCAGGAGCAGCAGCACGCCCGCCACCTTCGTGGCGCGCGTGACGCGGAGCGGAAAAGCCTCGCCCGGGCGCGCGAGCTGCACGTGCTCCAGCGCGTCCAGCACCATCGCCTGTTCCATGCCGGTCTGGTCGGGATCGCGGAGCAACTGGAGCGCCGTGCCGAGGCGATCGCGAAGAGCGAGTCGCCGGTCGGCGCTGGCCGCAATCAGCGCGTCCGGCAGCGGCCACACCAGCGCGGCAAGGCCACAAGTCACCGCGGCCGCGGCCAGGCCGAGCTCAGGAGCGAGGGGCGGGAACCAGAGATCGTGCAGTTTGAGGAACACCACCGTGGGCAGGGCCAGCCCGGCCACCGCCGCCACCGCGATGGTCGCCAGTCGCACCGCCAGTAGCACCCGCACGCGGCGGCGCAGCCTCCGCAGCCCGCGCCGCAGGTACTTCGGCGCAGCCGCCAGGGAGGGGAACGCGCGAACGTCGGTCGTGAGGCCAGTCATGGTGACGTCCTCCCCACCTTCTTGAGATACAGCAATCCGCCTGCGATCAGCGTCACCTGATACCCCACACTGATCCCGAACAACCACACGGGGCTCTCCCACAATCTCTCCCAGTAGAAGGTCGTCTCCCCCGCGCCCAGGGCCGCGCTCGCGGCTGGCAGGGGTGAGAACATCACCAGGGCCGGATGCACCAGGAACTGGAGCTTGCGGAAGCTGTAGGGGCTGTACTGGTAGTACATGGCCAGCACGTTCACGGCCAGCATCGCCAGGATGGTGAGCATCGCGCTGATGCGCCGGTCTTTCCACGCCAGCGAGAAGGCCGCCCCCCAGAACGAGTACGCGCAGAGGGAGAGCGCGTAGAGCATCGTCGCGAACAGCAGCATGGCGATGGCGGAGGAGGTGAAGATTCGCCCGGTGGCCATCCCGGTCGCCTGAGCAATCACCAGCGGCAGCACCAGACCGGCAACAAAGGCCCCGAAGAGCAGCAGCACCGAGCGCCATCCCACATTCGCCTCGCGCTGGAGCCAGCGGCGGATCGAGATCGGGCCGAGCAGCCAGGCGAGCGCGTTCCGGCCCGCCTCGGCCGGAGGGAGATAGGAGGTGAAGATCGGAATCGCGGCGCAGCCCAGCAGCCAGGCCAGCATCACGTCACCTGCAAAGTCATTGACCAGCATCTGAGCAGGCAGCGATCTCGTGGCGCCACCTGGAGATGAACCTCCGCCTTGTGAGTACTGCTGGATGGCCAGCTCTACGCCGGCCGCAGTTAGGAGCGTCACCAACACGAAGATGCTGGCGAACAGCAGCAGCCGCAAGGCCGTGCTCCGCCGCGGGCGATGGAGTGGCATCGCCTCCGCCGCGGCCACCGCGCTCAACGCGCCCAACAGCCCATACACGACCAGCGGCGATACCCAGACCAGCGCCTCGACGCGAAATGGCGAGGAATCGGCAAAGCTATCCGGGAACGGAATGAGGAATGGGCTGATTGCGCCCAAGCCTATCTCCGCACCGGCCGACGCGCAGGTCAGGAAGATGGTCATACACACCATCGCCGACACATACGCGCCTATCGTGCGGCCCACCAGGATGGAGATCAGCACACATCCCGCTGCCCACATCGGCACTGCGTAGAGCAGCAGCCCGTAGGCCGTCAGGATCTCCCCCGGCGACACGCCCCCGAGCAGCAGGCAGATCGCCGCGAGGGGGACGGAGGTGGCGAGCAGCATCGCGCACAGCGCGGTGATGGCGGCGATCTTGCCGAGCACGATCTCCAGCGAACTGAGCGTGGTCACGGCGAGCATCTCGAAGGTGCGCTTCTCCTGCTCCAGAGAGATCGCGCCCGCGCTATACCCGATCACCACCAGGCAGAGCAGCACCACCTGGGTCTCGAACATCGCGGTGAACATCGTCTCACCGTAATTCAGTTGCACGGGGTACCCGTTTTGGGCCGCCATGAGCCGCTCCTGCCGGCAGATCAAGGCCGCGATCGCCATCGCGATCATCGCAACCAAGAGATAGCCGACCTGGAGCGCGAGGGGTCGTCGCCCGCGCAGGAACGAGCGCAGGTCGCGGACCAGCAGCGGGTTGTAGGCGTACCCGGCCGCGACGCGGCGCAGCCGCTCACCCCAGAGGGTCGCGACTAACGCCTTCGCCGTCTCAGCAACCGCTGCCACCGATGCTCAACCCCCAGGTGTGATCACGACCGGACACGGTAGAGGCGAATCGCCAGCGCCCAACAGAACAGGGCGAGGATCAGCAAGACGACTGAGCCGACGGCCCAGACCAGGAACTGCACACTCATCAGGCCGGTCGTCACGCTCGCCGGGTGGCCGATGATCACTCGCGTGACGTCTCCACCATCGATCAGACCGGCCAGCGTCAGGTACGGCTCCACCATAATGACCCAGCCGGTGGGCAGCGCCGCCGCCGTCTTCAGCGCCACGCCGCCAGGCAGGAACAGCCATCCCAGCAAGATAAGGGCCGCGGCGACGGCGACAGTTCCGCCCACGCGTCGGGTTCGGTGGCCTAGCGTGCGATGCCATAGCCAGCGCAGGCCGAGAAACAGCAGCCAGGCGCATATCAGACCGATCAGGCCGAGGAACAGACCGCCCCAGAACGCGCCCATCTTCATCGTTGGCTGGGCGTTCATCATGGCCCCAACCACGATCGCGAGAGCCACGGCGGGCACGATCATGAGCGTCAACAATACCCCATAGGCGCCCACCACCGCACCCAGAGACCGCCCCATGAACGCCGAGAACAGCATCCCCAGCGTGGCCGCGAAGATGGCGACACAGAACAGATAGGAGTAGATCATCGCGATCTCCTCCGGCGCCACGCCGCCCAGCAGCAGGCTCCACGCGGCGATGGGGAGAGAGCTGAGGAGCAAGACCGCGCCCAGGGCGAGGACCACGAGCAGCTTGCCCGTGACCACGTCGGAGGGGGAGAGGAGCGTGGCGCGCAGCATCTCCATAGTGCGCTTCTCCCGCTCCATGGTGATCGCTCCCGCGGAGTAGGCGGGGAGAATCAGCAGCACCAGGGTGAGCTGGGTGTAGGCGAGCACGGTGAGCACGATGCGCCCCAGGTTGGGCTGCCTCATCCCAGGATTGGAGGCCTGGGACCCTGACCAGGAGGTCACCCAGAGGGTGATGAGAAAGGTGCCGATCGCGATCCCGGCATAGGCGAAGAGCACCCAGAAGGCGCGGACGCCCCGCATCCGCAGCCGCAACTCGTGCAGGGTCACGCACGGGTTGAACCCGATCAGGCGGTAGAGGCCGGCCTCGACGTCAGCGCTCACGACACGATCCCCTTGGTGACGCGCATGTAGAGAGTCTCCAGGTCCATCTCCTGGTCGCTGAACGACTGCACTCGGAAGCCGGCCTGTACCAGGGCGGTGAGGAGGAGGTGCTGGTTTCCCGGGTCGCCGCGGTAGATGGCGTGAACGTCGCCGTCCTCCAGAGTGGCGGCGCGAATCTCCGGGTGATGGGAGAGGAAGGTGCAGCACTCCTCATGCCGGTCGGCCAGGCGGATGCAGATACGCACGCCGCCCTCGAGTTGGGCCGAGATGTCGGAGACCGAACCGGCCATCACCAGCTTGCCGGCCTCGATGATCGCCACCTTGTTGCACAACTCGGCCAGCTCGGGGAGGATGTGGGAGCTGATGAGGATGGTCTTCTTCATCCGGCAGAGTTCCTGAAGCAGTTCTCTGATCTCGATTCTCGCGCGCGGATCCAACCCGGAGGCCGGCTCGTCCAGGAGCAGGATCTCCGGGTCGTGCACCAGGGTCTTGGCGAGACAGAGGCGCTGCTTCATGCCGCGGGAGAGGCTGTCCACATACTCGTCGCGCTTGTAGGTGAGGTCGGTCAGTTCCAGCACATCGGAGATCAGGCCCGGCCGCTTCGGCCGCGGCACGCGATAGGCGGCGGCGAAGAAGTCGAGGTACTCCCACACCTTCACATCGTCATAGACGCCGAAGAAGTCCGGCATGTACCCGACGCAGGCCCGCACCGCCTCCGGGTCCTTCGTCACATCGTAGCCGTTGACGGTGGCCTTCCCGCCATCCGGGTCCAGCAGCGTTGCCAACATGCGGATGGTGGTGGTCTTGCCCGCGCCGTTCGGCCCCACAAACCCGAACGCGTCGCCGCGCTCGATGGTGAAGGTGAGCTCGTTCACCGCGGTGGTCTTGCCGAACTGCTTGGTGAGCCCGTGGATTTCGATCATTGCCTCACCTCAGCGGTGTCCGTCCCGCCGCAAGCGGGCGGACGGCATCGCGGAACGTTGATTCCTCGCTGCGCTCGGAATGACATGGAGGACCTCACTGCGTCTGCACGGTGGCATTGAGTTGGAACGGGCTGACGGCGGCCGTCCCCGAGGGGACGGAGAGCTTCACCTGCACCCGCCCGTCGGGGGACAGGAAGTCCCGGGGGTGCGGCAAGGCCAGGAGGTTCTGTCCCGGTTTTCCGCCGCTGGTGGGCTGGGGCTGCACCCGCATTCCTCCGCCTCCGCCTCTGCCACCCATTCCTCCGCCCCCTCCGCTCGGGCGGGGGAGGGCGCTCATCTTCCGGGCGCGAACCACCTGCCACTGACGATGCGTGAAATCGTACGCCTCCACCTGAGCCGTGGGGTCAACGGCCCCGCCGTTGCTGGTCGCCAACTCCAGGCGCTGGGCGAGCACCGGCCCCCCCTCGGCCGGGAGAGCGAACTCGGTGAGCACCGACCCGTTCTCGACCTGCAGATCGTCGGGATTGCCCCCGGAGTAGGGATCGCTGGCACTGGTCACCGAGCCGGTGGTGGCAACGATCCGACCGTAGATCAGCCACGGGGGCACCTGGAGGCTCTGGTGGCGCGCGAGCCGGATTGGCAGGTGCACCAGCAGCAGCGTCGCGTCCTCCACCTGGGGCGGCCTGCCGGTGAGGGTCACGGGCGCGGCAAGGCTCTTCGTGCTCGCCACCAGGAGCGGCGCGCCGGAACTGTAGTACCCGCTGTAGCGCTGGCGGGAGAGCAGCGCACCCAGGGCGGATTCGGTGAGCTTCAGCTTGTGCGCCCCCCTGCTCCCGTACTGCGGCTGATTGGGGAGGGGCGTGCTCTGGGTGGCGACCCAGGCGACCTCCGCCTCCTCGCCGGGACGCACCTCTTGCCCCTTGCTGCGGGCCGTGCCGCGGACGAGGCAGCAATCCTTCAGCGTCAGCCCGGAGTCGTTCTTCACTTTGCCAACGAAGGCCGCGCCGTCGTACTCCAGGTAGCCGCTGATGCCCTTTCCCAGGTCGGCGAGATAGTCCACCCCGAAGGAGCGCGTGGTCCACATGTTCATGGTCACATCGGCGATGCGCGGTTTGGGACCGGAGTACACCGTGGCGCGGCCCCGCACCAGTTGGTCGTGTTGGGCCAGGTCGCGCGCCCCGGAGGCGGTGGGCTGCAGGGCGAGCTCGTAGGTGGTCCGCGCGGGAGAGAACAGCCCGACGTAGCCAACACCGTGGGCGGCCGTGGCGCCGGAGTAGGTTTCGATCACCCCCACCCGATTGAGCACCACGGCCCCACCGCGCAGGCCGTAGCCGATGCCATACGCGCCCAGCGTGAACACGAGCACGATGGCCGGCGTGGTCACCCAGGCCAGTTCGCGCCGATCAATGCGGTTGAGGAAGGAATAGTTCGCGGGGACCAGGATGACGATGTAGGCGACCA